>NZ_CP097187.1:0-167169 GCF_024321955.1 Rhodococcus sp. GA1
ATGACCCCGCGATATTCACCAGAGTGGCTGGACTACTTCATTCCCGAGACGATCGAATGGAACGCGGACGACATGCCCGACCCCAGCCGCGCCGTCCTGAAAAATTTGCTGCTGCGATCGGAAAAGTGGCCCCACGGCATCCCGGACGCCGAGGTCGTGCATCGCGTCGAAGGTGCCGTCAGCTACTCGCGGATGCAAGAACTCGCCGACCGTCCCCTTCCGGGCCGCTACGACCTGGCTCACTTCCAGCGCACCCACTACCAGCTGTTTCAGGACATCTACCCCTGGGCCGGGCAACTACGCACCGCCCCGCAGGACTGGCCGATGGTCAAGTGGGGGCCGGACGTCGCCGCCATCCGCAACGGGCAAAACCACGTCACCGAAATACCACACAAGTATTTCAAGGCCCGCGAAGTCCCCCAAGCCGCTAAAGTCGTTCTCGACCGCATCGCCGCCAAAGACAATCTGCGCGGACTCGACCGCAACGACTTCATCGGCGAACTGACCACAGTGTGGCTGCGGATAAACTTCGTCCATCCATTTCGTGAGGGCAACACCCGCACCCAATTCTCCTTTTTCCGGCAACTGTCCGCCGAGGCCGGCTACAGGCTCGACACCGATCGCTTCCAAGCAGTCAGCAAGACCGAACTGAAGCAGAACCCCCTGGTCGGGGACCTGCGTGAGCAGTTCGTCTGGGGACGCTTCGAGTACATGCAGACCGGCGACACCGGCCTGATGCGCGACGTGCTGGACATGGCGATCACCGACGCGGCCGATCCTGTTCCCATCGGCCCGATCATCGACCACGGCGTCGATCTGCGCGCCATCACCGCCGCCATGTCCGCGCACCCACGCTCTGTCCACGACTTCACCGCCAACACCTCCACACCGGACCCCGTGACTCCACCCGTGGACCCACCCCGCAGCCGACCCACCCTCGACCTCGACTTCTAAACGGATACGCAGTTGGCGGTTAGCTGTTGCTGGTCATGACGTTGTGCGCGGGATGGCACCGATGTTGTAGGGTGCGGCCGTGGGAAATACGAACATCGCAGTGACCGAGTTCCGCCGCTTCTAGCGGCGGAGAGCGAACTTTCAAACACGCTCCGTCGCTTTCAGCACGTCAGTTGCTGGGCGGCGTCTTTGTGCTGCCCGGGCCACCCCACTATTGCCCGGAGTGAATACTCTATGCCTACCTACGGTGCCGGCCGTCACGAGCTCGGCCAGAACTTCCTCACCGACCGCAAAGCAGTCGACACGATCGTCGACCTCGTTTCTCGAACAGACGGTCCGATCATCGAAATCGGCTCCGGTGGTGGGGCGTTGACGTTGCCCCTGCAGGCGCTGCGTCGGCCGATCACAGCTATCGAGATCGATCCGCGACATGCGCAACAGCTCCGACATCGCGTCGATCCGAGTACGACGGTCGTGCATGGTGACTTCCTGCGTTACCGACTGCCCCGAACACCGCACACCATCGTGGGGAACTTGCCGTTCCACCACACCACGGCGATGTTGCGGCGGATCCTCCACGCGGAACACTGGACAGCGTCGGTCCTGCTCGTGCAGTGGGAGGTTGCACGTCGTCGTGCGGCGGTCGGTGGTGCGACCATGATGACCGCGCAATGGTGGCCCTGGTACGACTTCGGCCTGGCCGGCCGTGTTCCCGCATCGGCGTTCACACCACGGCCGGGAGTCGATGCAGGGCTGATGACCATCACTCGGCGGATCGATCCACTCGTCGACCCCGCCCTACGAACCCGTTATAGCGCCTTCGTCCACACCGTCTTCACCAGCAAGGGCCACGGCCTGCATCAGATCTTGCCGCGGGTGGCTGGCGATCCTGCGAAGGCGGCGGTCAAGAAGTGGCTCGCCGAACAACGATTTCGGGGCACACCGCTGCCGCGCGACCTCTCACCCGGACAATGGTCCGAACTCTTCGCGATCATCGATCGACGCTCTCCGTCTACCGATCGGAAGCGGATCGAGTACCGGCGATGACGCACCCCAACGCCCCGTTGTCTGTGGAAGGCCGTCGACGGCTCGTCGAGAGATGTGTCAGACTCGTCCGATCTCCCACGTCGCTGCCGAGATGGGGATCTCCCGCGCCTGCGCCAGCAAATGGGTGCACCGGTACCGCGAGTTCGGTGAGAGCGGTCTGCTCGACCGCCCTAGCATCCCGCACCGCCAGCCCACTGCCACCGCAGCAGAGGTCGTCACCCGGATCGAGCATCTGCGCCACGAGAGGAAGTGGTCGGCCCGGCGCATCACCCTCGAACTCGCCAATGACGGCGTCGTCATCTCGGTGCGGACCGTCGGCCGGCACCTAGCACGCCTCGGGTTGAACCGGCGCAGCTTCCTCGACCCGTCCGGTGAGAGCAACCGCGCACCACGACGGATCGTTGCCCGCTGGCCCGGCCACATGGTCCACGTCGACGTCAAGAAGGTCGGCCGTATACCCGACGGCGGCGGTTGGCGCGCCCACGGCCGAGGCTCCGTCCAGGCCAAGGCGGTCAACCTAGCAAAGACCGCCGGCGCTCGCGCCGGTTATGTCTACCTGCACTCGGCGATCGATGGATACTCCCGACTTGCTTACACCGAAGCCCTGACCGACGAGAGATCCGTCACCGCGATCGCGTTCATGCACCGCGCCCGGGCGTTCTTCGCCGCGCACGGCATCGCCTACATTCACCGCGTAGTCACCGACAACGGCGCCTGCTACCGCGCGAAGGACTTCGTCAAGGCTCTCCACGGTGCCCGCCATCAGCGGATCACCCCGTACACCCCACGCCACAACGGCAAGGTCGAGCGCTACAACCGAATCCTGGCCGAGGAGTTTCTCTACGCGCGCACCTGGACCAGCGAACACCAGCGCTCCGAGGCCCTACAGGTGTGGAATATCCACTACAACTACCACCGGCCCCACACTGCCGTCAGCGATCGACCGCCTGCGGACAAGCTTCAGTCCGGTGTCACCAACGTCATGGCCTCGTACAGTTAGCGGTGCCGCAGCATCGCCACCGACGCTCGCACCTGCGCCGGGGCGCATCTACCCCGCGCGTCCGCCGGTCAGGGTCCTGCAGAGGAAAGCGGACCGCCACCCCTGGCCGCCGTGCATCACCGAGCACCACCCGAAAGTGTTGCAGCGAGCAACAACAGGGTGAAACTGCTGCATACACGCACTATCATGAGAGCGATCCGTGCAGAGGGCGCAGATGGTTCGAGCCGAGGAGGTGGACAGATGAGCGTGGTCACACCGAAGACTGTGCGTCAGCAGCTCGTGCAGTCCGCCGTGCTCGACAAGATCATCACCACCGGTCTGTCGGTCGACACCGAACCGGTGCGCCGCAGCCTGCAAACGATCCGCCGTCAGGTGAACCGGAGCCCACTGATGGAGCGCTACCTGGACCGATGGGACATGATCGTCCGCACCAACGACATCGACGACATCCGCCGGATCGTCGAGACGGACGACGACACCAGCCGGGAAATGCGCAACCTGTCCCCCCTGTCGGTTCTGCTCAGCGATGACGAACGTCGCCGCGTCCTCACCGAATTCAGAACCAGACTCAAAGCTACTGCGCAGCGGTGAACCGGGACGAACTCGGACGGGCGATCAAGGCCGCGTGCGCCAACCTCGACGAACCTCGCGTGATCGTGCTCGGTTCCCAATCGATCCTCGGCAGCTTCGACATCACCGCCCTGCCTCCGGCCGCCTTCCTCTCGCGAGAAGTCGACATCCTGCCCCTGAGTGGGATCACCGATCCACCTGCCGTCGAAGACAAGCTGCTGCTCCTCGATGCCCGACTCGGCGAGGGCTCGCCTTTCCACATGTCCTTCGGTTTCTACGTCGAAGGCATCCACAAAGACGTCGTAGTCCTGCCCCGACACTGGGAACACCGCCTCGTCCACTTCATCGTCGACGACGACACCTCCACCCTCTACGGCCGAACCGGATTGTGCCTGGACCCAGTGGATCTGTGCGTGTCGAAAACGATCGCCGGACGCGAGAAAGACTACGAATTCGTCGCCGCCCTGGTCGCAGAACAACTCGTGCGAGCCGCCGACATCCGCGCCCGCATCGACAGCGGAATCGAGTGGCCACCGACCTACACCGAGAACAAGGATCTCTGCCTCGATCGAGCGCGGAACTGGCTGAGCAGTCTTGCCGACCCCACCGCGACCTCGGCCAAGGAAGATCCTGCCTCTAATGCTCCGGCGTCGGTGGCCGCCGACATCGCCACCGCTCTCCTCGGCCATCCCCGCTCGGTCGAGCAGATGCTCAACAGCAAGAACCGAGGTGAGAACCCCTCGACGTCCGCTGCTCCTCCTGACACCGGACCGACTCGAGAAGCCGGACCCGACCTCTCTCAATGAGTGCTGTACGAATCTACCTCCACAGACCGGCGTGCGAATACCGAACCAGACGGAAATAATGGAAAAACAGAACTTGTGCGCCAGTCGGCTACCGCCGCCGACCTTCCAGCGTGGACAACAACACGAACTTCGTGCCCATCAGATCGAACGCTGCTTCGCTGTCTGCGGCGACGAGGAGTTCCCGCTCACGGGCGTGTAGCGCCGCAATCGCGGTCTCGAGTTCCTCGTCGGTCATCGCATCGGCGGCATCGCCGATGGCTCGCGTCCCCTCTTCCACGCGCCGAGGGTAGCCACCGTGTCGTCCGCTGCACGTACAACCCATCAGCGGAAAAGGCGATGGTCCCCGGCGGGGGCGCCGGGGACCATCCTTCGACCCGTCAGGGAATCACTCACCTGTCGGGGAACTCGGGTGATTGCAGCGGTCACCGTAGCGGAAGCACGGATCGGTACCAAACAGGTGAAGCGGAAGCGAACGTCAGGAGGAAGGACTCTCGGAGTCAGTCCTCGACGGGCACGAGATCGGTGATGCGCGCCGGCCACGGATACGTGAGCGGGCTGTCGGCGTTGACCTCGATCACGGCCATGCCGGCGTCCTCATCGATGTCTTCGACGGTGAACACGCACGTGTCGCGTGCGCTGGCCGTCATCTGATTGCCGGGCTTGATGGTGGTGTTGTCTCCGATCGACACGGGCAGAAGGGGGACGTGTCGTTGTCCCAGTTCACACCATAATTTCAGCGATGCTGATGTTCTGGATTCTGGCGGGTCGCCGCGTCTGCGATCCGGCCGGCTTACTCCTCTGCCGAGCCGGGCCGCGGCTGCTCGTGCGTCTGTCTCGGCGGCCACTGCACCCCGGAGAACGGTGGCCCGGTGTGCGGGGGAATGAGGATCTGCGCATCGCAGACGATGCACAGATAGGTGCGATGTCCGGTGGCTCCCGAGGAGCGCAGCGCTGTTGCGCAGGTACACGGTGTCCAGCCCACGACCACCCGGCGTGGTCCCAGCCGGTGCCCGTTCGGGCAGAACTTCGGAGGGCGCTCGTAGGACACCACACCACCGAGTTTCGCACACGTGTTCGACTCGGACGTTTATAGTCGGTGGGCGGCAGGTCGATGGAGGGACGCGAGGGCGGACTTCGGGAAGCATCGGCCTGCCGCCTCGTTTCCGCAGGAAACCAGGCACCGAGAGCGCAAGAACCTCCGAGACCGGGCATTGCCGCACCGGCCCGTACGTCCGCCTCGGTGCGGTCACTACCTCCACGGCCGGCGCGAACCGGGGGATGTGGGTTCCGCCGGCCCCCTGTCATGCCCCCTCGAACGATCCTGGGACCCGTCGCCGCGCCTCTCGCATCGATGGCAGGGCGTCGATCCCTACCATTCGTAACGTACGTATCACGATACGTACGTTACGAATGCTGTTACGATGCCGGATACGGAACGTCATCGGGTCGGGAGGGTGAGGTCATGGCCGAGGAAGCCAGAGGGGGACGGCGCCGCGAATACGCCACCGACGCCGACCGGGTGCGGGCCTGGCGGCAACGCCAGAAAGACAAGGCCCGCGCCCAGCAACACCAGGATGCGCTGCCGACCGATCCGACCTCGGCGATCGGCACCCTCGCCGAGGCGGTACCACTGCTGCGCCGCGAAACCCAGGCGATGCTCGAGACACTGACGACGATCTCGTCGTCGATCACCACCGCGACCGATCTGCTCGCCGATCCGGCGGCGATCGATGCACAGCTGCGGCGCGTGCAGGCCGAGGCCGACAAGGTCCGGGCCGACGCCGCCGCCGAGATCGCGGCCCTGCGGGACGAACTCGACACCGCGCGCACCGAACGCGCCGACGCCGATGCCGCCGCCACGGCCGCCGACGCCGAGGCCACCGAGGCCCTCGCCCAGCTCACCGCAGCCCGGGCTGAGCACGCCGCGGCACAGGACCGCTGGCAGCAGCAGCTCGATCAGGCCGCCTCGACCCATCGCGAGCAGATCGCCGGCCTCGAGCACCGGATCGAGCTGCTCACCGGGCAGCTCGACGAGCACCGCGAGCGGCTGACCCGAGCGATCGCCGAGAAAGACGCCGCGGCGGCCACCGCAGCCGAACACACCCGGCGACTCGACGCCGAACTCACCGCCGCCCGCACCGCGGCGGCAGCCGAACGTGACCGCGCCGAGGCCGCCCGCGCCGACGCCGCCGCCGCACACGCGCAAGCCGAAGCCGCCCGCGAACGTATCGCCGAACTGCGCGCCGAACTCCAGGACCTGCGCACGCCCCCGGCCCGCCCCTGAACCCCCAGCCGGGGACCCTGTGCTGCCGGGCTGCGAGAGCTGGTCGACCTCGAGGTGCGAAGGGGTCGACCTGGCATACTTCGATCCAGCCATCCCCGCCGTACCCCTTGCGGCGGGGATGCTTTCTGTAGTCAGGCACTCACTCCTCGCCGACCAGGGCCGCGACGTCGTAGACGACCTCGGTTTCGTCTACCCACCTGCGCCCCGGGGCCTGCGTGATCGCATCCGTCCAAAGTCCGGTGCGTGGTCGAGTCGTCTCGGGTGGCGTGCATGATCAGAGGCCACCGCAACGCCACTGAGGGGGCGATGTACACCGCATTACGCGGGGCGATTCCGCACACGTTCGACCACAGCCCACGCGCCGACCCCCGAATCGCACCGGAGCGGCACACCCGCGCAGACGACGGCCGATACGGCAGCGCACACCCGCGCCCAGGCGCGGATCGAGACATTGGAGAAGTACCTCGGCTCGCTCACCGAACAGGACCGCGCCGAGTACATCGCCGGCCACTCGCTCGCACCATCCGCACCTCGAGCCGGCCGGACCCGACAGAAATCCGTACTGCGACGAACGCAGGCACGTCCGCCGCGACTCCCCGCACCGATCCGGAAAGCAGCAACGACACCGACCCGGACCCGGCCGGGCAGCAGAAGCCATGAACCGAACCGGCGGCGAATCCGGGTCCACCAGGTTGGTGATCGCCAGCCGCCAGCATCGACATCGACGCCGCGGTCGCCACGGCCCCACGGCTATCCGGCAGTGACCGTCGCCCCGCTACGACCTGCCCGGACCCGGACCTCTCGAGTCGATCACCGCCGACGAGATCGCCCGCACCCGCAAGGTGCGCTCCCGGATCAGCCACGCCCAACGCGACTGGTTCATCCGTACAGCGTTTGCGATCACCTGTGAGGTCGTGCGTGGGGGCCAGGCTCGTCGCGGTCACCGGCCGCGTTCGGGTTCACCGCTGGCCACCGCACCAGCGTCCGCCCACTGCTGCAGCCGTTGTCGGCTGCGACGTAGAAGCGGTTTTCCGGGCTGGGTGCGTTGGTCTATTGCCCGGTGAAGGCGCGTGTGGTCCCGGTCCACGATCGAAGCAGTGTCCACTCTCATTACGAGTGAGCGGCGGCGATTGCGGTGGCCGGATCATGCTGTCCAACTCGCGATTATTGAGGGTAATGTGCATTTCGCTCGTATTGGGGTCGGGGATGGCACTTTCGGGAGATAATTTGAGAAAGCGTGCACTACGTCGCGTGGCTGCGGCCCTCGTCGGACTTGGGGTCACTGTGGGCATCGGAACGCTGTCGGCCCCCGTTGCCGTTGCGGACAGCGTTAGTCGGCCAATTGCTGCAGGATCAACCCCCACCGGAATTGGATCGGTTGACATTCAGACTGAACCAGACGGCTACATCAATGTATCAATTACAGGGCGTACCAACGGTATTCGTCAGGATGGTGCGCGGTTTTGTCGTGTCCATGTTGACAATAAGCAGCATACCAACGTACGCCTCGATGACGGAGGTAACGGAACAGCTCGATTCGGCCCTTTCCCCCACGGTGAGTATCAAGTAGGGGGCACATGTACAGATTGGGCACAGGGTGAGATACGGCTGCTGAGCAGTGGCGGGCGCGTCGTCATTGACGGCAACGGTCCGGCGGGCGAGCTTGGGGTGTGGATGCCTCCGCCTCCGGTCAAGGGGCCGGGGCCTAAGGCGCTTACGCTTAGCGAGCAGTGCGACGCATGGGCGTTCGATTTGGGCTTGGCGAGTACAGCAGCCACGGCGATCGCCGGGCCCGGGATCCTTCCCGTTGTCCTTTCTGCGACTGCGGGGCTGCGTGCCGGGTGTCTCGCGGTCGCAGCGCAGGTTGGCGAGGGAGCAGCGGCTGCGCAGCAGTTCTGCGATGGGGTGCAAGACGTGATCCTCGGTCTCATTCCTGGAGTCGAGGCTGGCATCGGGACGCTCTTCTTGCCTTCTGTGTGCAGCTTTGCCGATTAGCTCCCCCGGCCTCTTGAGCAATCGCGCCTGAGAAGACTTGTGGGTACAAGACACTGAATATTGCAACTACGGAGCCGACAACCTCTTGGTCGGTTCCGTAGTTGCGAGCGGGCACGCCGAACAATCAGCGTTTGATGAGCGCCTACGAGAAACGCTGAACAGAGCGTCACTGGCGATACGAACTGTCCGGCCTTGGCAGATCCGCACGGGGCTATCTCTGGCAGGATGCGCCCGGTGACGATGGACGAGCTTTTCGACGAGCCGCCGGCGCAGTGGGGACTGCGCGGCGACCCGTACGTATGGGAGGCCATCCGGGAGAAGTTGGCCGGTCGGCCCCTCCCCGACGACGCCGCAGCGTTGGAAGAGGCGCTTGTCACCGCCTTCACCTCGGTTATGGGTGTGGACGTGCGAACCGAGTCGGCGGATCGGGTGTATCGGGAAGAGTTCGCACACGGCGGCATGTCCAGCGGCCACGTCAGTCTCCCGACCTGGCGGGATCATCTGATTCCGCTGCTGGTGAGCCGAGGGCGAACGGCCTGACGCGGCCCTGCGCCGGATGGACAGAACACCGGACCACGAGCGTCCGCCGCACCGCTTCGCCCGTCCGGAGGCGCGGGCGTGGAAGGCTGCCCGCGCAGATGCTGTGGGTGCATCACCGGCCCACGAGGGCTGCACTCGCCGGGCGGGGGCGCCGGTGTGAGGTCGGCGCCATGCGGCACGATGCCCGTCGAGGGAAGTGCCCGCAGTGACCGGGCGCCGCGACGAAAGGTGTAGGTACGTGAGCACGGAGCAGCAGTGCGCCCCGGACGGGCCGGGGCATGACGAGGTGCCGGCCCTGTCGCCGGAGACGTATCTGATGGTCGTTGCCGACGAGTTCGGGACCGCTGTCGTCGGCAGCGACGACGCGATCGAGCAGTTCTGTCGGCAGTGGGACACCCCGCTCGCATCCGTGACGACCGCCCCGAACGACACCCTGGCCCGGATGAGCGCGGAACTGTTCTCGGCCAAGACCGTCTCGGTGGGGTATGCCATCGGCACACAGATGCAGCGCCATTTCGCCGCGCGGTCCACCGCGGGGACCACCGTCACCTTCCACCGGATGGTGCGCGATACCGCCACCGGCAAGATCGTCTCCCATGCCCGGATCGCTCCGCCGCCGGCCGCGGCGGCGTTGGGCCCGGCAACGGCAGCCTTGGCGGGCCTCGAGATGGCGATCTCGGCGCAGTTCGACCGGATCGACGAACACCTCGATCGCATCGAGGACTCGGTCGACGAAATCCTGTGGCTGGCGTCCGCGCAGCGACTCGGCGACGTCTACGGCCACCACCGCGTGCTTGCCCGCCGGGTCCAAGCACTGACCGACGGCGATGCGCTGACCGCCACCGACTGGTCGTCGATCGCCGCGCTCGGAGCGGACCTCGAGGTCGGCGTCGAACGCCTACGGTTCCACGCCCAGAAGCTGCTCGACTCGCTCGACGCCGACGCCTCCCCGGGCACGCGGGCCGATCAGCTCGCCGACGTACTGCGCAAGGGCCGGCTGCTTGAGACGTTGCAGCTGCTCATCGTGGCCCAGCAATCGCTGTTCCTGTGGCAGCGCCTGCGCCTGGTCCAGGTGCAGACCATCGAACCGCACCACCTGGAACAGACCGTCACCAGCGCCCGGGCGACCCTGGCCGACCAGCACACCGCCGACACCGACCTCGCCGCCCGGCTGCGGCAGGTCCTCGACGACCATGCGGTCCTGTCACCGAGCGAAGCGCATCACAAACTGGCCGGGCGCGCCTTGACCAAACACCGCGACGCGCTGGCGGCGATGGTTGAGGCGTTCATCGCCGCCCGCAACCTGCAGGTCGAACAGTGGACCGGGGCCCGCCACGCCACCCTGGGCGAGGCCTGGTCGGCAGCCCGCGTGCGCACCGGCGCCGCGGTCATCGCCGGTCGACGCCGCCTCGCCCGCGGTGCGACCACCGTGGCCACCTGGGTGGAACCGAAGCAACCCTCCGGCAGCGACGACGCCGACCCGGCCCCGGCCGAGCAGCACGAGTCGTGAACCGCGCCGGCGATGAGCCGGCGGCTGCTGTGTTGGTGCTCGCTGGCCGCAGCATCGGGTGTGGGCATCTGAATAGGCCCCAGTTCGGTCCGATCTCCTCGCGGGGCCTGCCTCATCACATCCGAGCCGTGTTCCGGGGCATCAGTCCCACATCACCCCTTCGTAGCGGTGCTCGATATGCCGTGGACGTTGCGGGTCGGGAAGTGCGGCGACCGGGCGCGGGATCCGCACTCGCCCGGTGCAGTTGCTGACAGCGAAGGTGCGTTCCCAGTGTTCGAGTGCCTGCTGGTCCACCTCGCATGCCGGGGTGTCCTCGTGGGCTGTGATCGAGAACATCACCGCGTATCGCCCATTGGGAACCATGACCAGATAGTAGGCACCGCCCGTCGCCGCGAACCGGCCGGGGGCGAGATCACCCACCTCACTGCCGGCATCCACATCACTGGTGGCGCCGAATACACCAGCGCATCGCTGCGGCGCAGGAAAGCAGTGATGCCTGGGCGAGAAACACCCGGCCGCGCCGGCGCCGCACCGACGACTCCAGCCGGCGCTGATGTCAGCGGCGAGGTGTGCCGTGCCCCGGGATACGGCGAGGTGATGAGTCGGTCTTGGTCGGTCGAGGATCGTCGACGTCGACGGTGCAGATCCGCACCGACCCGAGCTGGCCGAACCCTTCAACCTGGACAATTGCATGACCGCTGACAGCCGATGTGCGGGATCCCCGACGTGCTCTATGCCGATCATGGCAGCGACTTCATCAGCGATCACCTCCGGCAGGTCGACGCCGACCCGAGATCACCCTCATTCATTCGACCGTTGCCCGGCCCTAAGGCCGCGGCAAGATCGAACACTTCTTCGGCACCGTCACCAGCGAACTGCCGCCCGAGCTACCCGGCCACCTCGATCACGGCCGGCCGGTCCCCGAGCCGGTCTTGTCACTGACCGATCTCGACCACCGGCTGCGCGGTTTCATCGTCGAGCAGTATCACCAGCGACCCCACCGCGAGATCGGCCAGAGCCCGCACCCGCGCCGGCTCGCCGGTGGTTGGCTACCGCGGTTGTCGGAGAGCTCGACATGACGAATGCTCCCACAAGCGAGGGCATTGGTCATGTAATCGATTCGGTGCCCCCCAAAGGATGTCGAGCACAGATACCGACCGCCGCCGAGCTCCGAAACCTTGCCGACCTGCCGGCCGGCGACCGTCGCCGGGATCAGGTGACGACTCAGGCGGGGCTACCAGCGCAGGAACGACGGTAAGAGGCTTATAGCGACCTTGGCAACTGCTTTGGCGGTCTCTTCGGCCACCACGCGAGGATTCCTCAGCGCATACGAAACGGTAGAAGCCCCGTCCCTGGACCAATCGATTTGCTGGAATTGCCGAGCGTTGTAGCTCCACACGTCGAGTGCGGCAGAGCCGAGGTAAGCGGTAGGTCCGGGGATGAAGGAGATCGCGCCGGAGGTGACATCAGCTATCGCGTCCATGCGATCTCGCCAATTGGTGGCGTTCACCAGGTTCCCGATCCCCAGTCCCATACCGACCCCCTGGGAGAACCAGCCGGCTTGCCCGGGAATCGTTCCGGCGTAGTCCCAGAAATTCGGCTCCAATCCGCCCTCGCCGGGGCGTTGCCACCAGGGCTTGTCACCGGTACCGGTCCCTGGGGTCGGGGTGCCCGGGTTCGTCGGTGAAGGAGAAACCGGAGTGGTCGGTTCGGTGGGATCGGTCGGATTCCCTTCGTCCACGTGGGCCGATCCGTGTACCACCCTGATGCTGTGCAAGGTGGTGTGTGTTGCTGTCTCAGGGTCGACGGCCTGGATCTGATAGTGGCAGGTGTTGTCCGTACCGGCGCAGGTCGGGAAGACGACCGATTCGCCGGGACGCAGTGTCACCGCTTTGGCGGAGTTGTGGTGGGGATCCCAATACGAGGCGATGACCTCGCGGTCTTCGACGTTGGTGTAGGTCACGGTGTCGTTCTCACCGAGGGTGAAGCCCGGCCCGTAACCGCCGTCGAGTGTCCGGTAGGTCGTCTGTCCGGGGCTGATACCCAACTCCGCCACCAGAGCAGTCTGCGGTTGTCCGGTCCCGTCCCATGTTCCCTCGATGACGCTGTAGTGGCATCCGGCCGAGTTATCGCACTCGGGTACGGTGACGGTTTCCCCGGGCTGCACCTGTCGGGTTTCCCAGCCTCCGACCCCATCGGTGTAGGCGACCGTGCGCACACCGGCCGAACGATTGGTGTATTCGATGCCCTCGTCACTCGGGACGAACTCGGCGCCGTACCCATACCCCACGGACGTCACAGTGCGTGAATCGGGGACCGCGGATCTGTCGATCTCACCGACATTGATGAGCAGAGAACTTTCGGTAAAGCGCAAATCGCCGTTGTTCTCGTAGTGGTGTGCGGCGTCGTACCGGCAGCTTTCGAGCGCGTTCTCGCAGGTGGGTAGCGTCACTGTTTCCCCGGGCGCAACGATCTGCTCCGCCGAAGTACTGGCGTCGATCGAATATGTGACCACGATCGGCCGACCGGTGCGGTTGGTGTAGACCACTCCATCGTCGGTGGGAACGAAGCCGGGTGTTTGCTCCGACGCCGCGAGGGTGACCGCCTGCGGTTCAGCGTCGAAGGCCGCCCGCATCACGGTCTCGTCAGCGGCAGGTGCAGGGGACTGCGCCGGGTCTGCCGTGTCGATATTTGCATCGGTGTCGGCGTCCGTTTCGGCGAGGTCCGTCGCCGGCAGGGCGTCCTCGGCGCCGTCGGACGTTTCCTCAGGGGTAGCCCCCGCGGTGGCTGTCTGCGCAGGATCCGGTGTGATGTTCTCGCCCGCGTCAGGATCCGGATCGGTGTCTGCGCCTGCCCCGGCGCCGTCCTCGCTTACAGGTGCAGTGTCCTCGACCGCAGGCACGGCAGGCTCGTCGGTGGGGTTGTCGGCACCGTCGGCGCTATCGGTTTCGGTGTCGCTGTAATTCGTAGGGGTCTCGGTCCCCTCCGCGGTGGTGTCCGGGTCATGTTCGCCGCTGTCGTCCAGCGAGGTGGTGAGGGGGACCGAATTGGCCGGCTCCTCCTCCAAGGGCTGCGCCCCGGCCACTGCGGGCCCCATCAGAATCGTCGAGGCCACGGCCGCTGCCATCAGTGCCTTGGATCTCCGGGAACGTGCCCTTCGGGACATAGTCTTCTCCCCTGATGCCTTTGTTTCTATCCCCGACGATCATCCATTTACCGTTCGAACCGAATGTGGTGTTACACAGGTTTTTCTGCGTTGTTCACAAGTGGCCTCGACCCAACTCCTGACGTCGATCTTTCGTGCGGTCCGCGTGCCGGCCCAGCGGTTTCGGATTGGTCGTGGCGACCGTGGATCCGGTGTGCGTCCCCGCTCGACTGCCCGCCACGGTCGGGTGAGGCCGGGGTCCGCGGCCCCGAAGATCGTTCCTTTCGTCTCGATCGGACAGATACGTGCAGGTCTCGCAGGCGCAGGCAGCGCCTCGAGTCGGTTCAGGCCGGCGACGAGAAGGTCGACATCGGGAGCTGTGACGGCCAGACGCAGCCGAACACCGACGAGGACGCGGCGACATTGCGGGACGTCGCCGAGGTACTTGTGCACGACTATCCGCGCATCCGTCACCGCCTCGACGCCACCGGCGGACCACCGCCCGCCGAATATCACCGGGACAGGACCTCTGGGTCGTCCGGACTCCGGACGGGTCACGGTACCGACCTTGCTCCGCCGGCGGAGCAGATCCGTGGTACGGCGGTGACGATGACCCCTGACGGTGAGGGTGCCGGAGGTCATCGCTCGACCCGCGCAGGGAAACCGCGACCTGCCCGGGGAGCCGCGGGTGATTGTGTAGTGACACTATCGAACGGTGCTCCTGTCCGGGCAGGGGAGCGCTCCGGCAGCGACCGGCGTGTCCCGGCCGCTCGTCCGGGGTGGACCGCCGGACGCCGGGTGTGCGGCGGGCGACGAATGTCGGTGATCGCGCTGTGCCCGATCTCGGTCACGACGTGGCTGCGGGTGCGCCGCACCGGATCCGAACAGCCGCTCGAGTCCCGAACTGCCGTGTCGAGTCTTGGGGTGGCCGGGTGCCGCCGGCGGTGGTGGTGTTCGCGCCCCGTGCTGCTACAGCTCGAACAGCGGGAACTGCGCCGCGTGCGCGTCGCTGTCGAGATGCTGGCGGTAGCGGTCGGCCATCGCACGGGCGACGGTCGCGTCGCATCCGAGTTCCCGGCCGATATCGCTCCAACTGTGGCCGTCGTGGTGCATCTGCCATGCCGTGTGGTGGAACTGCTCGTCGAAATCCATCTGGTGTTCCCTTGCGCACGAAGCCGATCGGGACGCCCATGATCGGGACCGGGACGGGGGTAGATCGTGCCCGGCAGGCTACCGCCGTCCGGCGGGGATGCGGCGCAGGCGCGCCGACGACCCCGGGGGTAGAGGCGGGTGGCCGGTTGCGGAACAGGGGGGCGTTCGTGGCAGGTCGAATACGGTGGCGCTACTGCAGTACGCGTGCACCGCGATCGCCCCGGCATCTGTGCGGGTAGGTGGTGTCTTGGGGTAGAGGTGGCGGGCCGTGGTGCGCACCGCTTCCTCGATGCGCCAGGCGCACCGGGCTGCACCGTCTCGGGTACCGCCACCGCCGGGCGGGAGGCGCCGGTCGTGGTGTCGGATCAGCGCGCCGGGGTGACGGTGGGAGCCCTTCCGGCCCGTTCCTGGGTTCTCGCATCGTGCGTGTGCGGACACCTTCCTGGCAGATCGGCCGGCGCTGGGAGGCATTCGTCCGGGCTGGGAGAGTTGCGCCACTTTCCGGTCGTTGCCCCGGCCGGGTCCTGTACCGACGATAAAATATGTATCTGATTTTGTATTAGAACGATTGGTCTGTGCGGGTTGTCGGGGCCTGTGCTCAACCACCGAAAGAAAGCCGAGGTTCCCGACCGTGCCGGACGCTGGCCTGCCTCCTCGTGCCCGGTTGTTCGCATCCTTGTCGGGCCCGACGCCGCTGGTGGTCGTCCACGGTAACCGGTTCTCGGGCAAGACGTCCCTGACCCGATCGTGGCTGCTCAGCCGCACGGTGCCGGAGGCGAGCGTCGTGCCGGTCAGTGCCCCTGCCGGGCCGATCACCGCCGAGGCGTACTGGACCGATGTCCTGTCGGCGGTATACGCGCGAACCGGCACCCCACGATCGGACGACGGAGGTGCCTCGTTCGACGCACTGTCCGCCGTGCTTTCGGCGCTGCCGCAGCAGATCGTGCTGATCCTCGACGCGGTCGACCGCGTCGAGCGGATCGACGCGCAGATCGCCGCGCTGCTCGCTTTGTGCCCGCAGCTGCGGATCGTCGTCACCACCCGCACGCCCGGACCGTGGCAGCAGGGGGCCGCCGACCCCACGATCGTCTCCGCAGCCGAGCTGGCCTGCACCGAGCAGGACATCGCCGCGATCCTGGGCGCGGTGGCGGTGCCGCAGACGCCGCGCATCGTGCGGTGGATCGGCCGCCGCACCACAGGACTGCCGGCCCTGGTCGACGCCGTGCGCGAGCATCTGCAGCGCCGCACCGCAGGCTCGCTCGAGATGACCGTCGAGGGTCTCGACGACCTCATCGACCACGCGATCGACCATGCGGTGCTGGACGCGCTCGCCGATCCCGACCTCGCGCCGCTGCGCCGAGCGATCCTGGCATCCTCGGCCCTGGCCGCGCTTCCGGCAGAGCCGTCGAGCACCGTCCGCTCGGGCATCGTGCTGCCGGGGGTCGCCGACCTCGGCGCATTCACCCGCACCCTGATCGCCGCCGGATTCCTCGACCCCGGCCCGGGCCGAGCCGAGGACGCCGGTCCGCGGCGGTGGTGTTATCCCGAGCCGGTCCGGGCGTCCCTGCGCCGCCTCGCCCACCACCACCGCGCCGATCTGCACGCCACCGAGATCGCCACGATCGAGGCCCTGCTCGTCGCCGGAGATCCGCACACCGCGCTGGCCCACGCCATCGACGGCCGCCACTGGCAGCGGGCGCTCGACATCGTCGACGAGCACTGGACCACGCTGTACACCGGCGGATTCCTCGACAGCCTCGGCGCCGCACTGGTCGAACGCATCCCCGCCGAGATCGCCGGCACCCACCCGGCGGCCACCGCCCTGCGCCGACTGCACCGCCAGTTCGGTGCGCCCCGCGATGTCCCCGTGGTCACCGCCGCACCCGAACTCGCGACCGGGATCGGCCCCGAACCCGCCGAAGTCGTCACGCGTGCGGTGATGCTGCGGCTCGACGGCCAGTTCGTCGAGGCCGCCAAGGTCTGCGATACCGCCGCCGGCCACCCGCTGCCGGTCTTCGACGACCTCGACGCGCCCCTCCGCCAGGCCTACGCCTTCTACTACCTCCACGTCGGCATCACCTACCTGCTCGCCGACCGCACCGACGACGCGGTCCCGATGTTCCGCCGCGCACACGTCGCCGGAACCGGAACGTTCGTCGAACGCGACGCCGCCGGAAAACTCGCGCTGAGCTGCGCACTGGAAGGCACCCTGGTCGACGCCCGATCGTGGATCGACCAGGAACAACGCCACCCACCCCTGGCGGGCGAGAGCGAAACCATCGTTCGTACCGCCGGCTGTGTGGCCGCCGCACTCGTCGCACTCGATCACCTCGAACCCGACACCGCCCTCGACATCCTCACCGAACTCGGCACCCCCACCGACACCGAAGAATTCTGGGCTCACGTCCTCTACACCCACGGACAGCATGCCCTGCTGACCGGCATGCCCGCCGACGGTCTGCGGTTCATCGAATCCCACCTACAGCGCTACCCGACCTTGCGCACCGGCGGCTGCTGCGCCGTCCTGATCGACGCGGTGCTGGCGGATCTGCATCTCGCGTGCGGCCACGTCGAGCAGGCCGACGACCTGATCGCCGCGTCCACCCACCCCACGGCCGCGGCGGTGCGGGCGCGGGCGCGGTTGCTCGACGCCGACCCGGCCGAAGCCCGGCAGATCATCGACCGGTACCGCGCCGACGGGGCCGGTCCGGTCCGCACCTCGATGGAACTGGCCGTGCTCGGTGCCGCCGCCGCCGCGGCCCTCGACGACCCCGACGACGCCCGCAGACACCTCGAACGGGCCGTGGCCTTCTCCCGGCACACCGGCCTGCTGCGCCCGTTCGTGCTGCTGCCACCGCCGCTGCAGAGCGCCCTGGCCGGCCTCGGTGTCGAGCTGCCCCTCGACCTGGACCGGACCGCCACCCGCTTTCCCGCCTTCCCGCTCTACCGGCCCCTGCTGACACTGACCGCCCGGGAGCGCGCCGTGCTCGCCGCGCTGCTCTCCGGACGCACCATCGCGGCCATCGCCGCATCACAGTTCGTCAGCGTCAACACCGTCAAAACCCAACTGCGGTCGCTCTACCGCAAACTCGGCGTGCACAACCGCACCGACGCCGTCGCCGCGGCCCGCCGGCTACACCTCGACTGACAACCCGAGCGCCAAGACCGAGCGCCGCCGCGCTGACTTTCGGGGAGTTTCCCGACGTGGATGTGCCCGTGATCGGCGACCGGTGGTCTCAACCGTGGGACTCGGTGGGCCCAGGACCCGCCCCGGCTGCGGGCGCACCGAGCAGATCCCGCACCGCGACGAGATCGGCCTCCTCGGGGGCGTGCCCGGTCAACGACCACACCACTGCCGCGACATCACGTGCGGTCAGGGCAGCAGCCGGACGCCCGAGGACTGGGCGGCGCGACGAGGAAGTCATGGCGACACCTGGCACACATCCCCTACGACCGGCAGGCCGCAGGACGAGAAAACGGGGAGCGCGTCCGCCCCCGGGAACAGGGACGGACGCGACAGGCGGTCGGTCACGATCGGCTCACAGGACGATGCCCAATGCTGCGAGCAGGCCGCCGAGGGTCAGGGCGAGAGATCCGAGAAGCATGAACATTCCTCCTACAACTGGTCGACAACAGCCGGTGCGTCCCGGTGTCGGACGCTGATCCAGACATACCCGCCGAACGGCCGTCGACACCTGACCGAGACCGACCACCGCTGTTCGTTATCGACTCGTATCCTCGGCTCGGCTGGCAAAGGGGCAAAGGCCGACACACCTGCGCACCCGCGCTTCCCGCCCGGGACGGCGGCACCGGGAACCCTCGACAGCGACACCCTCATCACCGCCGGCCCACCCCGTGACCGCGAGGACGCCGAGCACCCCGAGGTGTGCATGATCTGCGCACCGTGCGGGTAGCCGAGGGGCGCGCCCGGCGTCGGATGTGCCGCCGGGTAGTGGATGGTGATCGAACCCGGATGCCCCTGCCCCGGGCGGTCACCCGGCAGGCCCCGCCCGGCCCACCTCCTCGTGGGGCCTGCCCATCCGCCCGGCCGCAACCGCAAGCCGGGCCGGCAGATGCCCCGACGATCTCCCGCTCCCCCGGGCTTTCGCCGTCGACGGCGATGCCTCGGATGCTCGCGGTCGACCACCGTCCCGACCCACCCGGCCACGTCTCGCACGTGCCGATAGCCGGCTCTTACGTCAAGCCAACCCCGGCATATTGCATCCGATACATCACGGGCCACGCAGGTGCGTTTCCTTCCACTGAATACTGAAGGAGGACTCCCTCCCACCAGAACGCAGTAGCGGCACCGGGCTGGACGCTTCGGGCGGTTGAAGGCAATCAGGTCAAGGAGTTTCTCGCGAGCTCCAGGAAATATTGGGAAGAGTTCGATCGGGTTACCCGGCAGGCGATCCGCAGCCACTCCAAGATTGATGGGCTGCCGATAGTGCGAAGTTCTACGACGGACTCGGCGGAGAGACCGGAAGATCCGCTTCGAGATGTGCTTCGATCTCCTCCGCCGTGGACCACTGGGCCTGGATTCCGGGGCACCATCGGCTCCGCGTGGCCGGGTACGGCCCGTACATGCCGTCCGTCATCCGTGTCCTCGTCACGACCAAGCCGTGACGAGCCCTGGAGAGCATGACAAGCAGGACGCGCTGCTCCTCGGCCAAAGCATCTCCCTGGCTGTTCCGCTTACCCGGCAGGTGCCCTTCCTCCAGTCCGATGACGAACACCCAGTCGAACTGCTGACCTTTGCCAGAATGCGCGTTGAGCAGATGGACGCCGGGCCCAATCGCCTGCATAGGGTCGGAGGTCCTGATCGACCTCACCGCCGCCTTCGCCGTAACGGCGGCGCTCTGCTCCAGGGTGTCGAACGCATCGTCGACCAGCTCTCGGGCGTCGACGTCGGCGGGGTCGACGGCATCGAGCACCGCCAGCCGCGAGTCCGCGATGCTCGCTCCATGCGGCAAGGCCGCGACGGTCGACTGGATGAGGGCGACGATCCCGGGGTCGTCGATCGCGAGGTCCCATCGGCGGACCAGGAAGGACTTCTCCTCCGCGAACGCCGCGTCGATGCGTTCCCTGCGCCACCCCGCACGAGCGATGATTCCGATGGATGCTTCGGGCAGCCGGTCCAGGATCGATCCCGCCAGACGCCTCAGCAATTCCGCCTCAGCCGCGCGGTCCTGGAGCACAAGCGCCGCGGAACAGCCCCCACCTGGCCACCGTTCCGGTTGCGCGGACACCAGGCCAGAGCCCGGATCGACCTGTTCGCTCACCGAGTTGACCGTCTCCAAAACCTTCGGCGAGGAGCGGTAGGACTCGTGCAGCCTGATTGGCTCGCCGCAGGTCTTCTTAATCTCCGCCTCGACCTCGACGGGTGCTGCCCCTGCCCACGAGTAGATGCCCTGGAGCGGATCGCCGGCGAACGTTCGCCTGGACGTGCAGCTCAGCAGGGCGAGGTCGAGCTGTTGCATCGAGAGGTCTTGGAACTCGTCGACCAGGACCGCGCCGAAATGCGCCTGGTAGAGACGCGCGACCGCGGGGATGCGGAGCAGTCGCTGTGCGTGCCGGAGGAGGTCTTCGTAGTGCAGCTGGTTCGCCCCCTGTCGCGACCGCTCCACCTTCTCCGCGAGCACGACCGCCTGCGCGGGACCTCGCTGCTGGATAGCCGTCAACACCTCGGCGTCCGAGAGCGGTCCCCGCTTGATCTCGCTCAGGATCTGCTCGGCGTCGTACATGGCGGGCCCGCCACCCGCTGTCTCCATCGCCCGCCGCATGGTGCTGGTCTTCGGTAGCTCCAGTCCTTCCATGTCGAGGCCGATGGTCCTGCCATGGGCAAGGACCACCTGGGTCGCGAAGCCGTGGAGATTGCGGACGACGATCTGCCGGCGCGCTCGTGCGTGGCCCAGCACGGAGCGGAGGCGCTGTTCGAGGTTCGAGCGCGCCCGCTTGGTGAAGGTCAAAGCGAGCACGCGCTGGTTCTGCTCGAGAAAACCGATCTGATGGGCGGCGCGGTGCGCCAGGACCTCGGTCTTGCCGCATCCCGGAGGCGCGATGATCAGGAGGTGCGCCTTTGTGGAGGTCGCTGCAGTGCGCTGCTCTTCGCTGAGCGAGAACCCGCTCACTGCTTGCTCAGCTCGTCAAGCGCGCGCACGAGACGCGACACGCTGCCGATCTTCTCCGCCAAATCCGGCGTCAGGACTTCAGCGATGCATGTCGCCGCCTCGACTTTACCCTTGTCCCTGCAGAACTTCGCTACCGCTTCCGGGCCGATCTTCGCGATCGACTCGACGCCTGTCGATTGCAACAGTCCCTGTTCCTTGCAGAACTTTCCATCTATGAGGGCTTTTGCCGCGACCGGGCCGCCGAGGGCGCGGGTGTACTCGTCCTCAAGGTCAATGTCGGAGATGAAGACCTTCTTGTCTACGACGGTGCGCCGCTTGCCTTTGAAGGCGTTGACCCACTTTCCGCTCTCCTGCTCGTCCACCAGGCCGAGTAGGGTCGGGCCGAAGCCGTCGGGTCCGAGGAGCGGGAAGACGTTACTGAACTTGTCCGCTCCGTCCAATTCGACGACCACAGCGCCGAGCCGGTCGAGGTCGATGCCCAGCTTCTGTGCCACCGCCTCGACGATCACCCGATCGGCGTCGCCCTCGACGAGAACGACGAAGCGCGCTGTCAGGGCCTCCAGGAGCCGCGGTGACCACCAGTGCGCGCGCACCTTCTCGACCTTCGACAGCTTCGCATCTCCGATCTGGTGACACTTGCCGTGTCGGTCCACCGCGATGACCTCCGAGGGTTCAAATCGGTGAAGGATGTACGGCGAATGGGTGACGATGATCTTCTGATTCCCGTCTCCGCTCAGGAGGTCCGCTGCCGTCCGCTGGCTGGTCGGGTGCAGATGGATCTCCGGCTCGTCGATCGCGAGGATGCTCGCCGTCCCCTCGGCCAGGTCGAAGAGTGTCATGGACATGAGCTGGCGGACCCCGTCCGATTGCTCCATCAGTGAGACCTGGTCGTCGCCACGGTTGAGGAAGATCGTCACGTCCTGGAGCACGTCGCTGGACGGATCGGTTACGCTCCGGACCGAGAAGTCATCCTTGGTGACGCTCCGCGGCATCGAACGACTGAGATGGCCAGCCACGCGGCCGAGAAGATCGCCGACCGACTCGTTGCCCGCAATCTCCTCGTTGAATTGTTTGAGGAGGGCCTTCAAACCGTCCTCGTTTGTACCGAGATCGGCGGCGTCCAGGAGCGTGCGGACCGGGCTGTGCGGGCCCTCCATCATCGCCGCGCCGCGGGTCGCCTTCAGATAGCGCCAGCCGAACGCCTCCAGCTGCTCGCGGCTGGGCGCTCGTTCATGACCGCTCTCCGGGAACCACCGGCGGATCGTCACGGCCTCGTCGTCCTCGGGGTTCAGTTCGACGATCATCTGGACCCAGAGGTACTCGCCGACCTGGTCGTGGTCGATGCTGATTTCCGAGGGGAAGGGCCGGCGGTTCTCGTCTGTGAATTCCGACCACCAGGCGTTGATCACGAGAGGCTGCTCCGGGTCGCGCAGGTCGCTGAGCTTGAGCGCCTGGTAGAGGCCGGCGGTGCTCGTCCCCAGGAGCAGGTTCAACATACGCAGAATCGACGACTTACCCACGTCGTTCGCGCCGACGATCACCGCGTGCCGCCGCACTTCGAGATCCAGGTCTTGGATCCGACTGTGGTTTGTGATCTCCACTCTGGACAGACGCATGTCCGCTTCGCCCTCTCATTGTCTGGAGCGAAGACCCTGCTCCGAATGTCCCTTTTTCCTGAGCTCAGTGAACCATCAGACTCCTCAGTGGAGGCTCAGAGGTCCGTTTGCTGATCGATCGCTGACTCGTAGAAGGCGTCCGCGAGTGCGATGATGACAGCGCCGATGGCGGGTCCGTCGCTGAAGAAGTAGTCGGCCATGGTGTTGTGGGCTTCCTGGTTGTCGACGACCGCCTCGGCGACCGCCGATTGGAAGTCCTGCGATTCCATGAACTGCTTCTTCGAGTTCACCTTGGTCTGGTTGACCAGGTCCGGATAGTCGAGCAGTCGCTGCACCAGTCCTTGCACGAACTCCCGGATTTGTGACTGGGTGAACGCGTCGGCGCCGAAGAGGTCGTTCATCTTGTCGATGACGACCTGTAGTGCAACGTACTTCGGATCCTTCCGGGTGCCGGTGCCCGCGGCGCTGATGCCCTTGAGCTGACCGTCACCGGTCAGCGAGATGTCGACCGCCGTCGCCTTGGTGTGCTTGACCCCGACCAGGACCACGTCGGACAGGTCGACCTCCGCCGCCCAGGAGGACTCGGCGATGACCCTGTCCAGCAGCCGCAGGAAGATCGACAGCATCTCCATGTACGGATCGCCGTAGTCGACGATCTGGCTCATGAAGTCGTAGAGCCGGACGTAGGTGGCCACGTCCTTGCGGAACAGGTCGAGGGTGTTGAGGGTGACCTTGTCGTCGGCCTCGAGCGCGGCGGCGTAGCGGCGGGCGAATTCGTGCTTGGGCTTGCTCATCGCCGATGACAGGGCGTTGTTGCCCTTGCGGGTGACCCACAGTTCTGCGACCTCACGCACCTGCTCGGGTGTGTAGATCCCGGCCTGGGCGAGCTTGGTGGCCAGGTGCACCACGACGTACGGGTCGGTCTCGGTCTCGAGGGTGGCGTTGGTGAAGTACGGCTCGAACGCGGCCCGGATGTCGTCGGGTTTGTTCACGAAGTCGATGACGAAGGTCTTGCGCTTCTGTTCCCCGGACGCGGTGCGGTGGGTGCGGTTGAGCCGGGACAGCGTCTGCACGGCGGTGACCCCGGAGAGCTTCTTGTCGACGTACATCGCCGAGAGCAGCGGCTGGTCGAAGCCGGTCTGGAACTTGTTGGCGACCAACATGATCTTGTACGTAGCGCCCTTGAAGGCGGCGGCCAGGTCCGTGCCAGCGCCGGGGTTAAGGTTGGCCTCGGTGAATTCGTCGCCGCGGCTCGGCGCCGGCCCCCAGTCCGAGGTCCACTGCTCGTCCTCGGCCATCGTCACCGAGCCGGAGAAGGCCACCAGGGTGCGGTAGTTGTACGAGGCGTCCTCGGCGGCCCGCTTGGCGATGTAGGCGTCGATCGCCTTCTTGTACTTCACCGCGGCCTTGCGCGAGTCGGTCACCACCATCGCCTTCGCCTTGCCGTCGAGCAGGTGGGCGACGTTGGTGTGGAAGTGCTCGACGATGATCTGCACCTTCTGGCTGATGTTGGTCGGGTGCAGCTTCACCCACCGCATCAAACCTTTGCGTGCCGCGGACTCCTCCACCTCGCCGCCGTCGCCGCTCTCGGCCTTGCCGGCGATCTTCAGCGCGGTGTCGTAGGTTTGGTAGCCCTTGAGCACGTCGAGGATGTAGCCCTCCTCGATCGCCTGGCGCATCGAGTAGAGGTGGAACTCGACCGGTTTCCCGTCGGGGCCTTTGCGGCCGAACAGCTCGAGGGTCTTGTTCTTCGGGGTCGCGGTGAACGCGAGGTAGGAGATGTTCTGAGACTCGGCACGTTCAGTCATCTCCGCGGCCAGGATCGCCTCGACGTCGATCTCACCGCTCTCCTCGACCTCCTTGATCTCCTCCGCGGTGAGCACGGCCTTGAGCTTGGAGGAGATCTGGCCGGACTGCGAGGAGTGCGCCTCGTCGGCGATCACCGCGAACCGCCGGCCCTTGAGCGAGGAGTCCTTGCGGATCTCGTCGAGGGCGTGGGGGAAGGTCTGCACCGTCACCGCGATGATCAGCTCCCCGTTTTTCAGCGCGGTCGCCAGCAGCCCGGATTTCGACTTCGCGCCGGCCTTGCGGACGTCCTCCGGGCTGATCGTGGCCACGATCTTCCCCGAGCCGTCGATCTGCCGGATCGCCTCTTGCAGTTGCCCGTCGAGCACGGTGCGGTCCACGACCACGATCACCGAGTCGAAGACCTTCTCGTCGTTCACGTGCAGCCGGGCGAGCCGGTGCGCGGTCCAGGCGATGGTGTTCGTCTTTCCTGACCCGGCCGAGTGCTCGATCAGGTAGCGGCGGCCCACCCCCTCCTCACGCACCGCGGCCACGATGTTCGTCACGGCCTCCCACTGGTGGAACCGCGGGAAGAGCATGCTCGTGCGCCGCACCGACGTGCCGGTCGCGACGTCCCACTCCTCCTTGGTCTCCACGATCATCAGCCGGCCGATGATCTGCAGCCAGGCGTCCTTGTCCCAGACCCGTTCCCACAGGTACGCCGTCGCCGACCGCCCGGCCTCACCCGGCGGGTTCCCCGCGCCGCCCTTGTGCCCCATGTTGAACGGCAGGAAGTGGGTTTTCTCGCCCTCGAGCCGGGTGGTCATCGCGGCCAGGTCGTTGGAGACCGCGAAGTGCACCAGCGCCCGGTGCCCGAACGACAGCAGCGGCTCGGGCCGGCCGTTGGTCAGCGGATTCCGGGCCTTGCGGTACTGGTTGATCGCCTCGTCGAGGGACTGGGTGAAATCGGTCTTGAGCTCCACGGTGGCGACCGGGAGCCCGTTGACGAAGAACACCAGGTCGATGCTGCGCTGGTCGGCGGTGGAGAAGTGCACCTGCCGCATCACGCGTACCCGCATCGCCGCGTACTGCTCGACGGTGGTGGCGTTCAGGCTGGTTTCGGGGCGGAACTGCGCCATCTTCAACCGGCCCCCGCCGATGTACTGCACCCCGTTGCGCAGGATGTTCAGCGTCCCGCCACCGTGTTCGAGCGGCTTGTCGAGCGCCGCCGTCAGCACGTCGAGGAACTTCGCCTGCGACCCCGCAGCCTTCGACGCCTTCTCGTACGCCGCCTGCTGGGTCTCCTGCAGCCAGGCGAACAGGTCCTCGGGGAACAGCGCCCGCTCCCGGTCGTAGCCGGCGTCGTTCGCCGAGTGCAGCCACCCGTGGTGGTCCTCCAGGTACGCGCAGATCTCGGACTCGAAAACGACCTCGTTATGATCGGCCATCACGCCGTCTCCCGTACGTCGATCTGCCCCGTCACCGCCGCCGTGATCAGCGCCGAACGACGCTCCTTCGAGAGCTCGATGAACCGCTCCGCCTCGGCGATCAGCGTGTCGATCTTCGCGGTCTGTTCATCGAGGTACGCCGCAATCTGGCGCTGCTCATCGATCGGCGGCAGTGCGACACGCATCTGAGCAAGATGCGTCGGGCCGAAGTGCTGGATCGTCGAGCCAGTCTTTAGCGAATCAACTTGGTCGATGAACTCTCCGGACACAACGAACCAGCGGATGAAGTCTTTGTGCATGCGACCAGGCTTGATCCGGATGATCCCTGTATACGGCACCGCTCCGGCCGTCTCCTCAGTCACCTCGGAGACGGTCCCCATGCTTGCGCTCGCACTAATGAGCAGATCCCCGAGATCAACCCGGAAGTGTGACCATCGACGGGCAACGTCGTCGGGATCGAGATAGTTGCATCCTTCAAGCGTCGATCGAGCCGCTCGCACGCAACTCACCCGCAGAAGCGGAACGCCTTCGTCACGGAAGTCCGCAGCCATAATGCCCGGGCCCTCTTGGAACGAGATAGTGTAACGGAGGGGCATGACTTCCCAGTGCGCCGGAACTGGCCCAGCACCGGGGAGGCCTGAATCCTTGAGGACAACGGTCTCGTCGAGGCCCCGCGCCACAGCACTTGAGATCGCCGCGCCTCTCCGCTCACGAAGCATCTCGATCAGGCGCTGCTGTTCCTCGATGAGCATGTCGATGCGGGCGGTCTCGCGGTCAAGGTAGTCGGAGATGGCGCGTTGTTGCTCCAGAGGTGGCAGCGGCATCGGAATTCTCGCGAGCTTCTCCGCGGTGAGGTGCGGCATCGACACAACGTTGGAATATGCGCGAATGAAGCCGCTAGCGCGCAGCGCAATTAGATAGAACGCAATGAACCGGCCGTCGAAGTCGCTAATCGGTCGAAGTCGGTTGATCGAGTTCTGGAATCCCCAGCCTGGGAGGTCCTCGTCGACATAGGCGGCACGTCCGAACCCCCCTTGGCCGCCTTCGACGACGACAACGTCGCCCGTTCGGATGCTCAACTGCTCCAGTTCGGCATCGCGGAACCACATCTCGTTCACGTCGTCGAGGGCCAGTACGCCGTCGGGCTGTACATTTGCAGCGCGTAGGTACGGGGCACGCACGTCACTGCCGGAATCCTTGCTCTGCAGCATCTTGCCGAGCGTGACGGTCGCAGCGTTCTTAACTTGGCCTGCCCTCCATCCATCGGGCAAGGCGACCCAAAGAGGGCCCGTCACTGTTCCACCTCCCGCAGCAAGTCGAGGATCTTTGCGACCTGCTTCTCCAAGTCGGCGTCGATCTCGGCGAGGGGACGGGGCGGGGCGTACGTGTAGAAATGGCGGGTGAAGGGGATCTCGAAGCCCATCTTTACCTTGGTCCAGTCGATCCAGGCGTCGGGGACGTGGGGCTTTACCTCGGCGTCGAAGTATGCCTGGATGACCTCGACCTTGCCGGCCGCGCCGGTGGTCGAGCTTCCATAGGTGAACGGGACGTTCTCCGTGTCGCGCTTCTTCGAGTCCGGCTTGGGCTTGCCCTTGCGATCTACGACCGGCTTCCCGTCCTCGTCCAACAGCGGACGCTCGACGGTGATGGTCCAGTAGCCGAACTCGTCATTGCGCAGCACCTTCGAGTAGTCCGGGTCGGCGTCGGTGAAGTCGGCATACAACTTCACGATCTTGGTGCGGTCCTCGTCGCTGAGCTCCCGGTTCTTGGCTCCGAGGTTCTTACGCATCTTGGTCCAGAAAGACGAACCGTCGATGAGCTGCACCAGGCCCTTGCGGTCGGGGTGCTTGGTGTTGTCGAGGATCCAGATGTAGGTGGCGATGCCGGTGTTGAAGAACATGTTGGTCGGCAGCGCGACGATCGCCTCGACCAGGTCGTTCTCCAGCAGCCACTTGCGGATGTTGGAGGGGCCGGACTCGGCGGCACCGTTGAATAGGGGCGAGCCGTTCATGACGATGCCGACTCGGCCGCCGCCGTCCTCGGGGGCGCGCATCTTGTGGGCCAGGTGGAGCAGGAAGAGCATTTGCCCGTCCGAGGTCGCCGGGAGGCCGGGGGCGAACCGACCGTAGGGGCCGGCTTCGTCGCGCTCTTTCGTGACCGCCTTGGCGTACTGCTTCCAGTCGACGCCGTACGGCGGGTTGGACATGCAGAAGTCGAAGTGGCGGCCCGTGAACGCATCATCGGTGAGGGTGTTACCGAAGGCAATGTTGGTCGCGTCGTGACCCTTGGCGAGCAGGTCGGACTTGCAGATCGCGTACGACTGCGGGTTGTACTCCTGGCCGTACAGGCTCAGCTTCGCGTCGGGGTTCTGTGCGAGCAGGTGCTCCTCGGCCAGAGCCAGCATGCCGCCGGTGCCCGCGGTCGGGTCGTACAGCGTGCGGACGATACCGGCCTCGGTCAGGTCGACGTCCTTCCCGGCGAAGAGCAGGTCGACCAGCAGCCGGATCGCGTCCCGCGGGGTGTAGTGGTCACCGGAGGTCTCGTTCGCGGCCTCGTTGAACTTGCGGATGATGTACTCGAACGCATCGCCCATGTCGGCATTGGAGACGACGTCCGGGTGCAGGTCGACGGACTTGAAGGACGTGATGACCTCGCGCAGGAGCTCCGCCTTCTCCAGGGCGAGGATCTCCTTCTTGAAGTCGAAGTACTCGAACACGTCGACATCGGGCGAGAACCGGTCGATGTAGTCGGCCAGGTTGTCCGCCAGCCCGTCCGCGTCTTGGAGGAGGTTGGCGAAGGAGTAGTTCGAGGTGTTGTAGAACGGCCGCCCGGTGGCCTTCTTGACCTCGACCTTGAGCCGGTTGGGGTTGTCGTACTTCGCCGCCAGCTCGCGCACCGTCTCCCGGTCGGGTTCGAGGATGCAGTCGAGGCGGCGCAGGATCGTCAGGGGGAGGATCACGTTGCCGTACTGGTTGGGGCGGTAGGGACCCCGAAGTTGGTCGGCGATCGACCAGATGAAGCTACCGAGGGTGCTCAAAACGCTCCTTCATGAGGCTCACTCGACGATGAATACCGAACGCCCAGCGCGAGCCCGTGCGCGCCGTCCGAACATGCGGCACACCGTCTGCAGCAGCCGGTACGTCGCACGAACATCATTCCGCATCACGACACACGCGTGCCACGCGGTAAGCAGCGACGACCGGATCAGCGAATCTGCCGCGGTCGACTTCCGCGCGTAGGGAGTTGCCGCGGCGCGCTCTCTCGGCCTGCAACCGCCACCTGGAAATGTCGGTGGGCGAATGTAATCTGCCCAACCGTGAGTGCCATATCTGACCTTCTCACTACGCCTGGCGTCTGGATCGCGACCCCGATCGGTGCCGTGCTCGGTGGGCTCGGCGGCGCGTTCATCAACTCGCGGACGAGCAAAGCTAGCGACGAACGCAAGTCCGCACAAGAAGACAAGACCAACAGAGACAAGCGTGAGTTCGAGGCGGCTCAGGCGGAAGCGAAGCGCAGGCACGAGGAGAAGGTTGAACGTGAGAAGGCGATCTTAGATGCCGCCAGCGACTTCGCTGGCGCATGCAACAGCATCCTCGTATCGGCGATCGACGTGAAGGGTGCCTTCAACTTCATGCGCGACGCCTTGAACAACTCGACCGGCCTCCCTGACCCGAAGGCCATCGAGAAGATGCTATTCGCCGAGAGTCAGGTCGATGAGTTCAAGAACCTGACGGGTCCGTACCAGCGACTCCAGTTGGTTGCGTCACCGGCACTCTTGTCTGCTGCAACGAAGCTCAATGCTGCAATCGGCGCGCTCAATCAGACGATCACCCAGCCATTGGCTCGACCGGTCGCGATGAAGGCAGCTGCCGACGAGCTGAACTGTTTCATTGCGACCTTCCGTGCGGAGACCGGTCGCGAAGCCTTCACGCCCTCGGACGCACACCGCGCTGCGCTGAGTTTCATGGACACGCTCAAGGAGCAGGTCGACGCCTTCGTTGAAGAAGCCAAGAGCGAAATGCGCGCCTCCGGATTCGCCACCACACCCTGGGACATGTAGCGCCAGGAACAAGGCAGCACCCGGGTGCTGGACCAACGTCTCATTTCCTTGGCAGTGAGACAGCCATCTGCGTGCACGCGGGATCTAATCGCCCAGCTCGCGACGTCTCATAAGTTGATTCCGAAACAAGTTCTCGAACCATCGGTACGAGTACAACTTTCGGAACATCAGGCCGTGTGCAGCACATCGTGGAATCTCAACGACGCAACGCAGCCGCAGAGATCGGTAGGCCCGCCGCGGCGAGGCGGTCGCAGACGTCGGCCGGAGTGCCGGGCGGGTTGCGCCACGCCGCGGCGGTCGCGCTGATCGCCTGGTGCACCCGCGCCCCGTCGAGCGTGAACAGGTCCATGACGAACTCATCCGGGTGCAGGGCCTCGATGCCGAACTGGGCGAGTTCGTTATCGGGGAAGTCGCGTAGGTTCGCGGTGACGATCACCTGCGCTGAGCAGCGGATCGCCGCGGCGAGCACGTGCCGGTCGTCCTCGTCGGGCAGCGTGAGCGCTGGGATGAGTGCCTCGTATCCGGTCACCAGGCAGTCCGGGACCGCTCGGTTCATCAGCTCCCGCAGCTTGGCCAGGGTGTCGGTCGGGATATCCGGTCGGTCGGCGGCGAGATTGCGGAATGTCTCGTCGAGAATCTTCTCGGTCCACCGGGCGTGCACCAGCCCGGTCTGCGCCAGGCGAATCAGGACGTCGCGCAGCACGTTCGGGTACAGCACGTTCGCGTCGTAGAGGACTGTGAAGGTCACGTCAGTAGAGTCCGAGGTCCTCGGACAGGGCGGCGAGATCGTCCGCAGCACGACGCGCATCGCGTTGCTGGGTGCGTCGGTACTCGAGGAGCGAGGCCGCGAGGATCCGGCGATGTCGGCCCACCATCCGGTACCGGATGAGGCCCTGGTCGAGAAGTTTGATCACGTGTGGGCGTGAGACGTTGAGCAGTTCGGCGGCCTGCTGGGTGGTCAGCTCCGCGTGCGCGGGGACCACGGTCACGCCCTGGCCGGCGGCCATGTTCGCCAAGACGTCTTTGATCAACTCCAGGGCCGCACTCGGCAGGTGAACGGACTCCGACGTCTCGTCGACGGTGACGTCGAACGTGTCGGTGCCCGGTTTGACGTCCCGCAGAGCGTTCAGCGCCTGTCGTGCCTGTTCCTGCTCCACGGCACTGGGATGTTCGATCGCGGACATGACCCACCTCCTCTGAATGAAATATACGCAGCAAACGAAACAAACGCAAAAGGCGGCAATTCTGCGACCCGCGAGACCGTCGCGGCGGAAGTCGGCCCGGCTCGCTGTGGCGGATTCGTGGGTGTGCTGTTTGACGATCCCCAAACAGCACACTCCGATACGGCCTGGCACTCGATCGCATCCTGTCGAATCAAGTCGCCGGACCGTCCTGTTTAACCGTCCTGCATGTGGGTCTCGTATCGCTGACCCAAACAGTGCGGTGGTCGCCTCAGGGTTGAATCCTGATCGGATATGCCCGATGCAGCACCGCGAGCCAAGATCTGCGAGCCCAACGCACGGGCCCTCAAACGCCTCGGAGGCCGCGACGACCGGATCTACACCGATAAGGGCTACACCGTCGCCCACGCCCACACCTGCGCAGTCCGCAGCTAGAGTCACGGCTTCGAAGGGGGCCGCGACTCCTCGAACCCGGTGATCCCCCAGGTCACCGAGTTCGGGCCGAGGCCCCGCGAGGGATCCTCGACCGAGAGTTGGGCAGTAGCGGCCCCCCGGACTCGCTGGACGGGACTGTAGCGCATCCACCAGACACCACCAACCATGATCACGAAGGGTGGACTTCGGTGTTGTTGGCCCACCTCCGCCGCGCTGCCTCCACGGACCACCGAGCGGGCTCCGATCCCATCCCCGATCCGGTCATTCGAGGGCAAGCCAGCGCGCAGCGGTGGCGCGGCAGCACCAGATTCAGAGGCCGGCCGATCCGAGTCCGCGCACAAGGACGTGCGTGCCGCTCGCGGACGTCGCAGAACCGCGGCCAGGACGAACAGTGATGCGATCGCCGCAAACCGAGACCTGGGCCGGGTGAGCCGGTCGCAAGAAACCACGCCGCCACAATGCGTCGAGCACCGCCAAGACCAGACAGGTACCGAATCCCGCACGACCGAGCAGCATCTTCTGTACACCCCCCATCACTCCCCCTCCCGTGGCCCGTGCCCGGCACCTCGATGCCGGACACGGACCACCTTCGGTGTCCACCAAAACGAGCGTCGCTGACGCGCCGCCCTGCACAACAACCCCGAGAAGGTGCCCTTCTGGCCATCCGATTTTGACCTGCGGTCCGCTTCGCACAACCCCCGGCGCTGCGCGGCCTGACGGCCCGGAAAATTCTTTCCCCCGCTTCGCTCCTCGAAAGATTTTTCCGTCCGGAGGTTGCACTCCCGCGGCCCTGTGCAGGTCGTCATCTCCTTGCCAGAAGGGCACCAAGAACAGGCGGGCCGAGCAGGTCCGCCCCGACACTGAGGAGGCGGCTCATGACCGAGCCCATCAAGATTGACAACACCGGCGAGATGATCGCTGCCATCCCCGCCATGCTGGGCTTCGTGCCGTCGCAGTCGGTCGTGCTGGTCTTCCTCGCGGGCAACCGGCTGTCCCACATCGCCCGAATGGACTTCGGCGATGTGGACCACCCGCTTGTTACCGCCGCGATCAACCGCTCGGCCGACACCGAGGGCGTGTACGTCATCGTGGTCGCCGACAACCGTACCTTCCACGAGGTGCTCGACGAGTCCGAGCGCGTGATCGCCATGCTGCTCGGCGCCGGAGCCGATGTGTGGGGCAGCTTCTACACCCCGAGCATCCGCGGCGGCGAGACCTGGACCGACATGCGCGGGCTGTTCGAGACCGGCACGGTCCCCGACCCCGCCACCACTCAGGTGGGCGCCGCGACCGTCCTCAACGGCCGTACCATCGCCCGCGACCGCTCCGAGCTCACCGCCCGCTACCGCCGCAAGGACTCGGTGACCGTCACCGATCGTCGACGAGCCCGCGCTGCGAAAGAGACTATGGGAGAGGAGTTCGCGAGCAGCATCATCCGCGAGCTGGCCGAACTGGTGAGCACCCGCACCACCCCCGACTCCGCTCTCGCCGCACGAGTCGGACTGCTGCTCACCACCGACATCCACGCCCGCGACGCCATCCTGGGACTGGCGGTGATCGACCCGAATGTCGCCTCCGAGACGATGGAAACGATCGCCAGCAAGCTGCGCACCCGCGAGCGCGTGGCAGCGTTGACCGTCGCCGGGTTCTTCGCCTACGTGAACTTCCAGGGACCGGCCGCCGGAAGCGCGTTCACCGCCGCCCGACAGGAAGCGACCCAACATCCGCTGTGCGACACCCGGATGCTCGGACTGCTCGAGCAAGCCCTCACCGCAGGGCTGCACCCGACGATGATCCGCAAGCTCGCAGGCACCGGAGTCCGTATCGCCCGCGAGAAGTTCCGCGTCGAGCTCCCCGCCCCCAGCGGCGACTGGATCTGACACCACAACACAGGCGAGGCCCCCGGAATCCCTAGTTCCGGGGGCCTCGCCCGTTGCGCAGGAGCGTCGATCAGGCATCGAGCCTGACCGACGCTGGCGCACGTCCTACAGCGCACAGCATAACCACGCGCACGCCGTCAGAGACCGTCGCGCTCCGCATCGTCAGGGAACACGAAATCGACCGCCGACGACTGCGACCGGGACACACTCTCACCGCTCACGATCGCTTCGAGCTCGCTCTCACTCGGACGGATGCCGTGCTTGATCGCGTCGTACAACTGCTTCTCTACCTGTGAGCGATCCACCATGCCGATCCTTTCGTCTGGCCTGCAGCCCTACGGCCATCAGCTGCGTGCAGGTGACGGCAGGAGAGAGCGTTCGTGCAGCCGGTCCGCCGCCTCGGCCCACCGCAGGAAATCCGCCCGGTTCGGATGCTCGGGATCGTCCTGGACCTGGTGTCGAAGATCATCGGCCCACTCCCGCAGCGCCGCGGTCAGCACGAAATGCAGATCCGGCTCGTCCGGATCGTCGAGGTCGACGACCACGCGACGAGACGACTTCCCACCCATGGTGGCCAGGACCGTATCCAAGCGGTCGCGGATACCGGCGAGCTCGGCCATCGCATCCACCCCTCGAGTATCCGAGCCTATCGACGGACCCTCGGACCGGGGCTCGTCCTGGTCGGTGTGCAGTTCGGTGCGCACCGACCGCGCCGATGTCCAGATGGCATGGTCGATCTCCCAGGCGGTGACGCGTCGGCCGAGCACCCTGGTGACCTCGGTGGCGAGTTCGGAGAGCAAGGTACGGGCGGTGGCAGCGTCGACGTCAGCGCCGTTGCGGGCCAACCACCGCAGCACCATGCGGTCGGGTTTGATGATGTCCTCGTCGCCGACGAGCATCCACAGATAGCCGCGACGCACCCCGAAGCCGCCTTCACCGGGCACGGTCCGCAACACAGTCTCCACCATGTCGAGGCGCTGCGGGTCGTCGAGCAGGACGCGAGCATCGTCGAGTGTCCGGATCCCGTGCTCATGGAGGATCGTCGCGTACTGCAGCACGGCTTCGGCCTTGAGGATGCCCCCGCGCGGTGAGGTGCGCTGCCGGTTGTTCGTCACTGCCAGCAGCGCGTCGACGGTGTCGTAGCGATCCAGGAATGCCTCGAGCGGTAAAGGATCGGCCAGGCCGGTGACCGGCGGTGGCACAGACGGTGTCTCGAGGCCGGCATCGGCGGCGACCCGGTGCACCACCGGCAGCACATGCCGGTCGTAGTGGGCGCCGATGCTGTAGACCGTATCGACGACGCACAAACTCAGACTCACCCACTGCCACCGGCGCGGACGCAGGTCGAGACCAAGCACGGCCTCGATCACCGGCGACAGATCAGCGGCGGCGGACATGAGTGCACCGTAATCGATCCGGGCGACACACAAGGCGGGCATCGCCCCTTCGCGCCGGCACCGAGATCAGCGGCAGCGAACTGACCGGAACTCGCTCAGCACCACACCGACGTGACCTGTCTGAGCGTCGACGTCGAATCCGGCTCCCGGTGCCGGCGACACGCTTGAGCTGGTGGCGGCTGGTGACGTCGGGATGGGCGACGACCAGGCGCCCGAACTCGGCGACCTCGCCGTCGCGTACCGCTGTCCGAACTCGCCTCCAGGTCGCTTCGGACGGACAGGGAGCGTGGTCGATTAGCCTTGTGCTTCGTGTTGAGAACCGGTCAAGGAGTAACTCGGCGTTGGGCACCGACGGTGTCTGTGGTCGGCGCGGTCGTGCTGGGATTGTCCGGGTGCTCATCCGGAGGTGACTCCGACACGGCGACGCAGGAACCACTCTCGACTACCTCGGCGTCAGTGGCCTCCCCCACGAGCAGTGCGGTGCCGCCGTCGGCTGTTCCGACCTCTGCAACATCGACGACGTCTACGGCAACGATGACCTCGACCCCTCTCGCCGCGGACCAGCTGGTCCTCTCCACGGACCAGCTGCCCGGAGCGGGATGGAAGCCGGATGACGATGGCGATCCCGAGTCGACGCAGCGGCAGGACGCATCACAACCGGAGTGCAGCAACCAATCCTGGATGTTGCGCACCGACGAGATGATTGATCAGGCTGGCGCCGGCTGGTATTTCGACCAGGCCGCCGAAGTTGAAGCGATCACCAGCCAGGCGTTCGTCTATCGGGACGAGCAGGCCGCTGCGACCGCGTTGGCGGCGTATCGAGACGTCGTCGAGCAGTGTGTGTTCTGGCAGATGGGTGCTGGGACTGCCGGCTACACCTTCGGTATGAGCCAGGAACCCTTCGACGCTGTGGTCGGCGACGAGGCTGTTGCTCGTATGCAGACCACGGCCATGGTCCGGTATCCGGATGTGCCTGCCAGCTCGAGCTACTGGGTCAGCGCCCGGGTCGGATCCTTGATCGTGCAGATCACCTATCGTCCGGGATCCCTGCTCGGCAGCGGGCAAGGAAAAACTCAGGCGGTCGAACTGGCAGCGACCGCCGCGCAGCAGGCGCAGACTCGCACCGGATAGGGAACGTCCACAACGTCTGTGCCCGTCGGACCACGCGATCACCGGAGCCTCGCGAGCACCCGTGGGACTATCCGCAGCTCGTGATCACCGCATACGGGTTAGCTCAGGGTAGAGCGCACATCTATCGTCGCGCGGAACCAACGGGTCAGGTACTTATCGGCCATCAACTCCGGGTGGGCCTCGACGTAGCCGACGAACCAGCCGGACAGGCCGTCCCAGATTCTGTGGTCCCCGGGCGCGGTGAGGTTCCACCCGAGTTCCGCGAGTGTCCAGTGCGCTTTGGCGGAGTTGCGCAGCATCGAGGTGCTCACCCAGTTCGGTTCCGCGTCGACGCCGCCGCGGGCGACCGGAACCAGATGGTCGATGGTTGGAAACAGTTCCCAGAATGCGAAGTGCGACTGCGACATCTGCCAGTTCGGATGCGCCGGGAACTCGTCCGGCAGGATCAGCGACAGCGTGCGCAGGGCAGCTGGGTGCACGAGCTTGGTGCCGCTGTAGCGATCGAGGAAGCCGTCCCGGTAGAACACGCGCAGGCATTGGCGTTCGGTGTACTGACGCGAGTTCTTCACCACTGGGCTGAAGGGATACTCGCTGCGCAGGATTTGCCGGCCCTGTTCGAGATCACCGGCATCGATCGCGGCCACGGTGCGAGCGAGGATATCGGCCTTGTCGCCCTCGACAAGAGCAGGATCCGGAACCGTTTCCGCAGATGTGGATTCAGGAGTCGACACATTTGCGATAGTAGAGTCCCCTTTGGAGAACAGCGTCAACGAATCCTCGAACTGCTGAAGCAGGTGGTATTACCAGCCTCGCGCAGAGCCAGTGTGAGTATCCGCTCGACCTCCCAGAGACAGCGCATCCTTCGACTCCCTGTCGTCGACATAGGGACGGAGACAAGGTGCGTGACGGTTCGGCACAAAAGGGACTAATTCTGGCGCTTGAGGAAGAAGGGGTTCTGATAGAGGCTCGAGACAGGCCGGGTAGACGGAGTGTTCTTCGTAGCCAGATGCTCCCGCGCTAGCTTATTCGCTGGGTTACCACCGTGGAACAGCGCGATGCTCGCTTCGTCGGCATACGACAGAGCGGTGTCGGTATAGGTGGAGTCGGAAAAGAAGAACATCTTCTTTTTGTGCGCTCCAGGCACATCGTGCAAGTTCTCCAAGACCTTCTTCGTCACGCGACGGCCTCCCGTTCGGACTCTCGCGACGGCGCTGACTGAGCGGACTTCTGCGTCCTCGTCGAGAGAATCAGTCCGGTAGGTATCGAGGCGCGTTCCGAATCCAAGCTGCTGCAACAACTCAATAGCGGAGTGGACTGCAGTTCGATGGGCTTCGAGGGCCTGCAACTCTTCTCGTTCCGCTTGAACTTCGCGTGCTCTCTGCGCGGCTTGTGCCGCGCGAGCCGCGATGGCCTCCTTCGAGTTGTAGTCACGTGAGGCCTGGGCGTAGCGGGCGGCGGTGGCCATATCTTCGGCGAGGCTATAGCCGGACGAGAGGTTTTTCATCGACTGCGCACTGTCGTTGATGGCAGTGATGGAGCCCGCGTGGTCAAAGATGAAAAGCGCGATGGCGTGGGAATCGGCATACGTGCGTGCAGTTGCCGTGTAGCCAGAGCGCGCGAAGAACAGCATCTTCTGATTCGATCGGTTACCGCGAGCACCGAAAAGCTGCTGAAGTTCCGGTCGGCCAACGGGCTTGAACCAGTTCTTTACCTGAGCGATTGCATCGAGGGAGGACACATCAATGCCTCCATCCGCACCGTTGGCCGTCACAGCTGCATCACGGAAGCCGAGCCCGCGCATGAAGTATGCGGCGTTCTGCTCAGCTTCGCGCGCTGTCCCGATCTGATCCAATCAACTGTCCTATCTAGGGCGGGTACGTCAGTGTCTCAGAAGAGGGTTTGTTGAGAGGTCCCTGGATCAGTCTTCGCACGGAGCAGTGCTTCTGCGTCGTATCCGTATTGGAGCGCCTCTCGAACTGCCAGAGACCGTTCGTATCGGGTACGCCCCTGTCCGTCGAGAAGCGCGTGTCCTGATAGACGACCGAGAGCGATCGCGTAGCGCACGTTCTCGCTGTGCGTGGACTCCACCAGATGCTCCGACCCCACACGCACGCACAACGGCTCGTTGCACTTGTGCTCGCATACCACATCCGGTGCCAGAGGCCCGTGCACCAACTCCACCGAGAAGCGATGCGCAAGCATCGTGCGTTGCCGGTTCTCACGCTGGAAGTTGAACCGCCCGTACCCGTCGGGCGCACTGATCGCGCCGACCCAATACCAACACGTCGGGGACTTGACGACCTTCGACCAGAACGCCGCGATGTTCGCCTTCGACGGCCGCAGCGAGTTGTCCACCACCCGGACCCGCCGCGGCCGCTCCTCGGACTCCTCAGTGACGAACTCGACGTCGAGATCTGGAAACCCGATGTCGAGCGCGGGCTCCACATCGTCACTCATGACCGCAGCATCACGACGCCGCAGGCACCGTCTGCTGGTCGTCCTGCTTGTCCTCGGACGAGGATGCAGCCGACTCGGCCGCATCGGTGACACCGAGATCTGCCTTGGCTTGCAGGATGAGCGTCTTCGCCTCGCGGGTGCTCACGCCGAGCAACGGTGCCAGCTCCGACGCCGAGGCACTGCGACTGAACGTCACGATCGCTTCCGCGTACTCGCGCAGCAGCGACGATTCCTGCTCGCGCTCCTGCGGCGTCAACGTCTGCGTGCCGGCTTCCATCTCCCGCTGGATCTCGGCGATCTTCGCCGCGTACTCCTCTTGGATCTTCTTGATTCGACGATCCCGGGTCTGCTCGAGCCGCTCGATCTTCTTCAGCGGAGCCTGTGCCCGCGAAGCGACCGTTGCTTCGAGCTTGGACAGCTTGTCCGTCGCGTCGTGAATGGGGCCGGCCAACGCTTCGAGTTCCGTCTGACGAGCGAGCAGTCGCTCCCGTTGACGGCGGGCGTTTTCCCGAACGTTCGGCGCCGTGTGCGGACGAAGTGAGCGGCGAGATGCCGAGTGGGACGTCGAGGCCATAGGTCGGAAGTGTAGCGGCTCGCGTCGGTCGCGGGGAGGTCGACGACCGGAACTGAAGCCACTCCGATGTCGTCCGGACCAGATCATCCCACCGACAAACCGTGACGCCCACGTGCCTAACACACGCAGCTCCGCTGCTCTGACAGGACCATCGAGGTCCTGTCAGACCTTGGACCGAACTTCATTCGCCCCAAGGATCTTTACACACCTCATGCACTGAAGTGCCGACGTGGCATGATCAACTTCCGTGATGACCGTCCACAAGCTCAATGCCGGGGACGGTTACGTCTATCTGACCAAGCATGTGGCGGCCGGCGACGCCACCGAGTCCCGCAAGGCCGATGCGGTCGACTACTACCTCGCCAAGGGCACCCCGCCCGGGATCTGGTGCGGCACGCTGGCCGAGAAGGTCGGGGTGCGGGTCGGCACGCAGGTCACCGAATCGGCCATGCGGTCGGTATTCGGCGCCGCCCGCACCCCGGGCGCGTTCGACACCCGGCCGGGGAAGAACGCGACCCTCGCGGAGCGCCTCGACTGGTCCACGCGCACCGCGCTCGGGCGGGCGTTCTCGTGGTTCCAGGGCAGCCAGGAGTACGTCCACGACGTCGAGGAACTGTGCACCGCGCACAAGGGCCAGCACGGCGAATACCCCGACACGGACACGAAGAAGGCGATCCAGTTCGCCACCGCCCGCAAGCATCTGCGCCGCACCCACGGCGAGAAGGCGGACCTGCTCGGCGACAACGATGTGCTCGCGTTCATTGCCGAGCAGTACGGCAAGGCCCGCTTCCCCGTCGCCGGCTACGACCTGGTGTTCACCCCCGCCAAGTCCATCTCCCTGTTGTGGGGACTCGGGGACGAGCGCGTCAAGGCCGCCGTCGAAGCCGCGCACGCGCAGGCCGTCACGGAGACGCTGGAGTGGCTCGAGACCGAGGTGATCTACACCCGCCGCGGGGCCGGCGGCGTGCGCAGGGTCAAGGCCGAGGGGCTGCTGGTGGCCCGGTTCGATCACTACGACAACCGCGCGGCGGACCCGAACCTGCACACCCACTGCGCCGTGCTGAACCGGGTACTCGCCGAGGGCAAATGGACCACCATCGACGGCACCATCCTGTACAAGGCGAACGTCGCCGCCTCCGAGAAGTACAACACCCGGGTGGCCGATCTGGTGGCCCGCACCCTCGGGGTCACCTTCGCCCCCCGCCCCGACAGCCCGGTCGGCAAGCAACCGGTCCACGAGGTCGCCGGCATCCCCCTGACGCTGCTCGAGGAGTTCTCCCGCCGCTCGGCAATCGAGGCACGCCAGGAGGAACTGGCGCGCGAGTACAAGAGCAAGTACGGCAAGAACCCGCCGAAGAAGGTGCAGTACGCCCACGCGCAACAGGCCACCCTCGACACCCGCCAGGCCAAGAACCCACCCCGGTCGCTGGCGCAGTTGCGGGCCGAATGGCGCCGGCGGGCCGAGGCGATCCTCGCCGGTGGGGATCCCGGCGAGCTGGTGTCGGCGGTACGCGGTGACCGTGATCGTCGCCCGCCATTCACCCCCGATCAGGTTCCCACTCTGGTGGAGAAGGTGGTCGAGACGCTCTCGCGGAAGGTGGGCACGTGGACGGTGTTCTCCCTGTCCGCGGAGGTCGATCGGCAGCTGCGCGAGTTCAGTTTCGTGCACGAGGAGGAGCTGCGGGCGATGTACGACAACGCCCTCGAACTCGCCCTGCGGGACTACTGCCTGCCGACCTTCACCGAGGAATACACCGGGCCGGAGCGGATCACCGACCGCATCGAACGGGGCCTTCGGCGCAGTCATGTGGTGGACCGCGCCGCGATGCGCTACACCGCGCAGGCGGTGCTCGACGCCGAGGACTTCATGCGCCGGCAGGCCGAGAGCGGCGATGAGCGCACCGTCTCCGACTTCGTGATCGGGCGCCAGATCCGCCGCGCCGAGCGCAAGGCCGGCCACAGCCTCTCAGGCGATCAGATCGCCCTGATCGAGCACTTCCTCACCGCGAAGAAGAAGGTGGCGGTGGCGGTCGGTGCGGCCGGTGCCGGCAAGACCACCGCGGCCACGGTCATCGCCCGCGCCTGGGAACAGGTCCACGGGACAGTCGTCGCGTTGGGTCCGTCGGCCCGGGCCGCCGACGTGCTCGGGGAAGAGATTGCGGTGCAGGGCCGCACCATCGCCGAGGTGCTCACCCGCCACCGGGCCGGGATCCCGACCGGCATCGCAAAGGGCAGCCTGCTGCTGGTGGACGAGGCCGGCATGGCCTCGGCCCGCGATCTGGCGGACCTCACCCGCATCGCTTTCGAGGCCGGGGCGGTGGTGCGGCTGCTGGGGGATCCGCAGCAGCTCGCCTCCGTCGAAGCCGGCGGTGTGTTGCGCGATCTCGCCGACCTGACCGGCGCCCCGTTCCTCGAGAAGGTGCACCGGTTCGCCACCGAGGGTGAGGCCGAGGCGAGCCTGCGTTTGCGGTCCGGAGATGTGTCGGCGCTGGACTGGTACGAGCGCCAGGGCCGCATCCGCGAGGGTATGGCGCACGAGCTGGCCGATGCGGTGTTCGACGCCTACGTCGCCGACGTCGAAGCCGGCCACGTGACGTTGATGCTCGCCCCGACCAACGATCTGGTGCGCCAGCTCAACGAGAAGGCTGCCGCCTACTACCGCAGCAATGGCACCGTCACCGGCCCCGGCGTCGTGCTCGCCGACGGTCTCGAGGCCGCGGTCGGGGACGTGGTGGTCACCCGCAAGAACAACTCCAAGTACGTCGTCCAGCACGCCGACGGCACCAAATCGGGCCGGGTGAAGAACGGCGATCTGTGGACCGTGGCCGCGATCGGCACCGACGGATCGCTGCGGCTGCGCAACACCCTCAGCTCCGGGGAGGTCACCGTCGCCGCCGACTACCTCACCGAGAACGTGCAGCTCGGCTACGCCACCACGGTGCACCGTAGCCAGGGCATGACCGTCGGCCACTGCCACGTGCTTGCGGCGGCCAGCATGGATCGCCAGTCGCTGTATGTGGCGATGACCCGCGGCAGGCACGCCAACATCGTCTACGCCGCGCACGACGAGCTGCCCGACTGGGACGGCGAACACCCCCACGACGAGCACCCCGGTGCGCTCGGGCTGCTGGCGAAGATCCTCGGCCGCGACGGCTCGCAGCGCACCGCCCACCAGATGATCGAACACGCCCAGCGTGAGGCGGCGTCGTGGTCACAGATCACCGAGGTCTACGGGCTGGCGGTCGGCGCGCTGTACGGGGACTACACCGAGACGCTGCTCGGGCAGATGCTCACCGAACGGCAACTCGCGTGGGTGCACGACCTCGGCGGCTGGGACGCCATCGTCAAGCATGTCGCGCAGGCGGAAACCTTCGGCTGGGACACCGAGGGTCTGCTGCGCGAGGCGGTCGCGGTGATGCGGGAGCACGGCACGACCGGACGCCTCGACGACGGCACGAACGCCCCCGGCCGGGTCCTGGCCGCCGCACTGAAAGACCGCATCTCCCCCGCCGACGGACCCGCTCTGCCACGCACCCGAGGCGACGATCTGGCGCGTTACAAGGTGCCCGCCTTGACGGACGCGGCGGCGCAGAGGGATCCGATCCTCGCCGCCTACGCCCGCGCCCAGCAACAGCAGATGCACGCGTTCATCGACTCCTATCTCACCGCCGCGGTCGAGCAGAACGCCCTGTGGATCGCCACCGTCGGTACCCCCGGGGACGACCCGCGTCGGGTGCAACTGTGGCACACGACGGTGCGCGAGATCGCCGTCTCACGAGTGGTGTCAGGGGCACCCGACGACGAACACGATCCCCTCGCCTACCTGCGCGGTGCCCGCCGCGAAAAGGTCGCCGACCGCATCGAACGGCTGACCTCCCCGACCACGACGCGACGGGAAGCGGCGACGCCGGCCTCGCCGTATGCCCGCTACAGCGATGCCGAACTGGCTGCTGCGCGCCGATCCAGCATTCGGCGTCTCGGGGAGGATCGCCGGTTGCTGGCCCTGGCCGAGCAGGAGCTCGCCCGTGTCAGTGGCACCGATTCGGCGGTCTCGGCGGTCGATCAGCGGGTCGCCGAGGTCGAACGCCAGGATCGGCAGATCCAGGCGGTGCGAGCGTCCCGCGCTGCACTCGAGCGGCTCCAGACCGACCCGGCCGCGACCGTAGAGCAGATCGCGGCAGCGAGAACCGCGGTGTCGGTGGCCGAACAGGCCGCACCGCCGGAGCGGGACTGGCCGATCATCGAACGCTCCGCACAGTTCAACCGGGCCTCGACCTCGCGCTACGACCGCGCCCGCATCATCGACGACCAGGTCATCAGCCGGGTCCGCGACCGCATCACCAGACTGGGCGACGGACTGCGCACCGAAGAAGCCATCCTCCGCCAGATCGACGCCGAAATTGCCCGACGCGACCGGCGGGGAACACCGACCGATGCACGCCGGCCCCGCCCCGAGCCGACACCACCTTCGTCGGCGAATCCGGACCCCGAGCTGGACCCGACGCAGCGTGAGTCCGGCCCCGAGGTGGATATGTGACACCAATACCCGCTGACCCCGAGTCGAGGAAAGTAAGGACATCCGCCGATGGCTGACACCGAACGCATCCGCCGTTTCCGTCGAAACCGTTCCCCATCGACGGGGAACGCTGCCGCACAGATCGACCCGCCCACCGATCGAGGCGGTACCCCACCGAAGCCCGCAGCGGCGTCGCAACCCCGACCCGCCCCGGTGCAGGCACGGCAGGATGTGGTCGATGTCGCCGCGTTCATTGTCAAGGTCGACACCGAACGCAGTCAGGGCCGGCCCGCTCCTCGGCCGCAGCCGATGCATAACATCCTTGGGGCTTTCCGTGGAGCACCGGAGACCCAGACCACCGTGCAGATCCTCGCTGCCGCCGCCACGGCACGGCACTTCGGCGGCGAGAACTCCGCCGCCGCCCGCACGTGGGAGAAGCTCGCGCAGGACAACGCGGCCCGACTCGACGCGATGCGCGCCCAGCAGTACCGGCAGGACCAAACCCGCTACGTGCAGGCGCAGCTGCCCCCGGACGAGATCGACCGGCACATCAACGAACGGATCGCCGCCGACCGTGACACCGACAAGCGTGCCTTCGCCGCAGCCGGTGCCCTGGCACTGAGCTATGTTGCGGTCAAGAGCCTGCCGTCGTTCGACAAGCTCGCCGACCTGTCCCGCGAACACCTCACCGTCGACGAGCCGACCGCGGTCCCCCGCGACGTTGCTTCCCGCCTCGCGGGACAGACCCATGGAGCGCAGACGAGGGAAGCCACACCGGATACCGGGAGCGACCTCGACAAGTCCCCCTCCGCCGGGGACACCTCCGACGAGACCGAACGGGACGTTCAGGCAGACACCGCAGCCGAGGCAGATCCGGATGCGGATGTCTCCGACCAGCTCGGGCAGGTAGCTCAGCCCGCGCCGTTGACCGGGCCTGAGCTGGGCAAGCCCGGGGCTGTACTCGAGAGAGCCGGCCGTGGCATCGCCACCGCGATCGGCCCGGTCAACGGTGATGAGGAGGTGGCGCCGCCGCTCTCGCCTGTCGATCTGAGCCAGCTCAGCCATGAACTGCTGTCAGCCATTGGCGCTGCGATGAGTGGACACCCCCGATCGGTGACCGAAATGCTCAACTTCGAATGCCGACCCGACCACACCGACGAGATGGTGTTCGCCCCGGATATGGGACTCGAACGCAGTCATGAAGCAACATTCAACTTCTGATGGTTCCTCCGATGGGCGGCATCAAAGATGCCGTGCCGGATACACCTAGCTGCCTCCGCCATCGACGCCTCCGTCGTGAACGCCCGGCGGACGCCGACTGCGCCGCCGTCCGCCGGGCCTTCTCGACCTTCTTCTTGGTCGGATCCTGCTGTGGATCGGTGATGCTTCCTTCCAGGAGAAAAGGGCTGGGGAGCAGCGGCGTTATCGAGCGCCTGCAGCCCCGCATCGGTCCGCTCCTAGCCGTTCTTCGGAGCATCCGGGCGAATCAACCGATACGTGAGATCCGATGCAATCGCCGCGGCGGGCTCGGGGAACGGTGGGGATCGGGTGGCAGCACGGTGTTCACTCTGCCGTGGACGGCGGCGAAACCACCGCCCGCTTCCTATCGAGGCGTGCGTGGTGTCGACGATAAACGCCTCGAGACTCGAAGATGCCCTCGCCCCACACAGTAGTGGATCAATATGTGCGCGATCGAGTGTGGACGTAGGCGTCGACGGTCGCATTCAACACCGGTTTGCGGTGCTGATTGGTCAGTTCGGCCCACGTGGTGACGAGCGTACGGTTGTGATCGCCATCGACAACCTCCTTGACCGTGAGCGTTCCGCTGAGCGTGTCACCGGGACGTACCGGCCGAAGAAAACGGACCTCCCGCAGGGTACGTCCGGCGATCACACTCCAGTCGGCGAACACGCTGGACACAGCCAGCCGTTGGTAGACGGCGAGAGTGTGCAGCCCGCTGGCAATCAGTCCGCCGTAGGTACCGTCCTCGGCGACCGCCTTGTCGATATGGAATCCCTGAGGGTCCCACGCGGTGGCGAACTCGATGAGTTCCTGTTCGGTTATCGGGTGGGTGCCCAACCGGTACCACCGACCGGCCTCGATGTTCTGTCCGTACACGAGGTTCTTGCGTGCGGCGACAGGGTCTGAGCTCATATGGCGCGTACCTCGTCTCGCAACACGTGCTTGAGGATCTTCCCCGACGGACTCCGCGCGATGAGGAACCGATCGGAGTTCGGCGAGATCACCGCGACGCGATCGCCCTTCGTGATGCCGATCGCCAGCAATGCGTTCGCATAGCTGTCGATTTCGGAACCGAATTCCCGGTAGGTGCGTTCCCGGTCGCCGAAGATCAACGCGATGCGGTCGGGGTGCCGCCGTGCGTTGAGTGCGAGCTGCCCTGCAAGTGTTGCCATGGTCTTCTCCTTCGAAGCAAATGGGGAACCGCGGGATTACAGGGAGCGGCTGATGAGGACCTTCATGATCTCGTTGGTGCCGCCGTAGATCTTCTGCACGCGCGCCGCCGCATACATCTGGGCGATCGGGTATTCCATCATGTAGCCGTAGCCACCGAAGATCTGCAGGCAGCGGTCGACGATCTCGACCTGTTTGTCGGTGCCCCACAGTTTCGCCATCGACGCTGTCGTCGCGTCGAGCGTGCCGGCGAGATACCGAGTGATGCAGTGGTCCATCAGCGCCTTGCCGGCCAGCACGTCGGTCTTGCATTCGGCCAGGACGAACTGGGTGTTCTGGAAGTCCAGGATCGGCTGGCCGAATGCCTTGCGCTGCTTGGCATACTTGATCGTTTCGATCACAGCGGCCTCGGCCATCGCGACGCCGGCGATCCCGAGGATGAGACGTTCGCGGGGAAGCTGCTCCATCAGCTGGTAGAAGCCTCGCCCTTCGACCCCGCCGAGAAGGTTCTCGGCCGGGACCCGCATGTCCGTGAACGACAACTCGCGGGTGTCCTGACCGTGCTGGCCGATCTTGTCCAGTACCCGTCCGCGTTCGAAACCGTCGAGGCCCCGGGTTTCGGCGACGAACAGGGAGATGCCCTTCGCGCCGGCGGCCGGGTCGGTCTTGGCGACGATCACCAGCAGGTCGCAGTGGGTGGCGTTGGAGATGAACGTCTTCGAGCCGTTGATGACGTAGTGGTCCCCGTCGCGGATCGCGGTGGTGCGCACGGCCTGCAGGTCCGAGCCGGTGCCGGGTTCGGTCATGGCAACACCGATGACCATCTCGCCGCTGGCCATCCTCGGGATCCACCGCTTCTTCTGGTCCTCGGTCGCGTAGGCGGCGATGTAGTGCGCGACGATCGTCGAGTGCACGTTGAAACCGAAGGCGGTGTCGTGCGCGAGGGCGAGTTCCTGCTGGACGACGGCTTCGTGACCGAAGTTGCCGCCACCACCGCCGTACTCTGCGGGCAGACCGAGACACAGCAGACCGGCGTCGCCCGCCTTGGTCCAGAACTCCCGGTCCACGTGGTGCTGCTTCGCCCACCGCTCCTGATTCGGAGTGGCTTCTTTGCGGAAGAATTCGGCGGCGTGCTTGCGGAGCAACGCTTGGTCGTCGCTCTCCCAGGGGGCCCGGTAGTCGGGGAACAGTTCGCTCATGATCGTCTCTACTTTCCGGTGAATTCGGGCGCGCGCTTGTCCAGGAACGCGGTCTGGCCTTCGTGACAGTCCGAGGAGCGCAGCGCGACGTCGAAGTTGCGCTTTTCGTGCTCGAGTCCCTGCGACAGCGACGTCTCGTAGACGCGCACGGCAGCGTCCTTGGCCAGCGCCACCGCCAGCGGCGAGTTCCGGGCGATGCGCTGCGCCATCGTCAGTGCATGGTCGAGGACCTGCCCGTCGGCGACGACTTCGGCGACGATCCCGTCGGCGCAGGCCTTCTGCGCGGAGACGAAGTCGCCGGTCAGCAGCATCGCCATCGCCTTGGACTTGCCGACGGCGTGGACAAGTCGCTGGGTGCCGCCGCCGCCGGGGATGACCCCCAGCTTGACCTCGGGAACACCGAATTTCGCGGACTCGCCGGCGATGACGATGTCGCAGGCGAGCGCGAGTTCGCATCCGCCGCCGAGGGCAAGCCCTTCGACGGCGGCGATCACGGGCTTGCGGTAGGTGCCGAGAGCGGCCCAGATGTCGCCGCCCGAGGCGGGACGAGCGCCGAGCAGCGACTGCTCTCGCAGTGCGTCGAACGCGGTGATGTCGGCTCCGGCGCAGAAGACGCCGTCGGCGCCGGTGAGCACGACCGCGCGCACCGCATCGTCGTTCTTCAATGCGGCGAGCTGTCTCTGGATCGCGGCGAGCAGCTCAGCGGTGAGGCTGTTCTTCGCCGACGGCCGGTTCAGTTCGAGGACCGCGACCGCGCCGTCGCGGGTGCTGCGCAGAACATCCGATGTCATGCCTTCTCCGTTTCGGATGCGTCGTAGAGACCGTCGTGCTCGCTGCGCATCGTCTTCTTGTCGAGCTTGCCGACACTGGTGCGGGGTAGTGCGGCGAGGTGGATCACGGTGTCGGGTAGCTGCCACTTGGCGAACTTGCCGTCGAGCACGCTGTGGACGTCGGCGAGATCGAGTTCGGCGCCGTCGACGGTGACCACCAGCGCGACAGGGCGTTCCTGCCACCTCGGATGCGGCACCCCGATGACGGCGGCCTCCTTGATCTTCGGATGGCCCACGAGTGCGTTCTCCATGTCGATCGAGGAGATCCATTCGCCGCCGCTCTTGATGACGTCCTTGAGCCGGTCCGTCAGCTTGAGGTAGCCGTTGGTGTCGATGCGGCCGACGTCGCCGCTGCGCCAGTAGCCGTCGAGGAAGCGGTCGCCGTCGTCGTCGAGCTGGTGGTAGCGCTCGATGATCCACGGCCCCCGCAGCAGCACCTCACCCTGGCTCGTGCCGTCGTGCGGCAGATCGTTGCCTGCGGAGTCGACGATGCGGATGTCGATGCCGTTGATCGGAAGACCCTGGGATCGTTTGAGATCCCACTTGTCCTCGTCGGAGATCGTTCCGCGCAGCGACGGCTTGAGCGCCCCGTTGATCGTCACCAGCGGGGTGGTCTCGGTGGCGCCGTAGGCGTGGATGACGTCGGCGCCGGTGAGGTCGAAGAAGTCGCGCATCAACGACAGGGCGGGTTCTGTCGCGCCGGACAGTAGGCGGGCGCGGTGGAAGTCGGGTGCCGGGTCGAGGGTCTTGATGTAGTCGAGCATGGGCTGGAAGATCGCCGGCGCGCCGTTGGCGACGGTGACCGCTTCGGCGATCATCGCATCGACCAGCACCGAGGTGTCCTCGGCGACGTAGCGGCCGGGCAGCACGATCTTCGCGGCGCTGTAGGCCGCGGACTGGGGCAGCCCCCAACTCTGTCCGTGGAACATCGGCGTGATGAGCATGACGGTGTCGTCGCTGCGCATCCCGAGGTTCGCGGCCTGCGACAGAGTGTGCAGATAGATGCCGCGGTGCGAGTAGTAGATGCCCTTCGGGCGTCCCGTGGTCCCGGTGGTGTAGCACGCACTGTAGGTGGAGTGTTCGTCGATGATCGGCCAGTCGATCCGCGGCTCGGCCGCCTCGACGAGATCTTCCCAGTGCACGGCACCGGGCAGGCTGGTATCGATCTCCGACATGGGCTTGTCGGTCATCACCACCCAGGTCTTCACGTTCGTGATCGGGGCGAGCGCTTCGGCAACAGGGAGCAACGACTCGTCGACCAGCACCACCGACGCGCCGCTGTGGTCGGTGACGTATCCCAGGTCCTCCGGTGCGAGACGGAGGTTCATCTGCAGCATCACCGCCGCAAGACCGGGAACGGCCCAATACAGCTCGAAATGGCGCTTGCTGTTCCAGTCGAGGATGCCGACGACATCGGCCGGTCCCACTCCGAGTGAACGCAATGCGTTGGCGCTGCGCATGATCCGCGAGTATGCGTCGGCATAGGTGTATCGGTCCCAGCCGCCGTCCGCGGTGCGGTAGACGATCTCCTGCTCCGGATACGTGCGGGCGGAGTGCCGGATCAGGGTGGTGGTGTTGAGCTGATAGGTGTCGCCGTGCGTGGACGGCAGTCCCTGAACGATCTCGGGTCCCATGTCTGCCTCTTTCAGATGCGTTCGATGATGGTGGTGTTGGCGGTGCCGTGCGCTTCGCAGATGGTCTGCAGCCCCAGCCGGGTCCGGGAGCGTTCGAGCTCGTGCAGCAGGTCGGTGAGCATGCGGGCGCCGGTGGATCCGAGCGGGTGCCCGATCGCGACCGATCCGCCGTTGACGTTGAGCTTGTCGTCGGGCACTCCGAATTCCTGCGCGAACATCAGCGGCACACCGGCGAACGCTTCGTTCACCTCGAACCTGTCGATGTCGTCGACGGTCAGACCGGAGCGCTTCAGTGCCTTGTGCGTCGCGTCGAGCACAGCGGTGAACTGGATGATCGGGTCGGCCGCGGCGACGGTCAGCGAGCGGAAACGGGCGCGGGGAGTCAAGCCGTGCGCTTCGGCGAACGCGCGGTCGGCGATCAGCAGAGCCGCGGCACCGTCGCTGATCTGGGAGGAGTTCGCCGCCGTGGTGCGACCGTCGGCGGCGAACACCGTCTTCAGCGACGCGATCTTCCCCGGATCGAGGCTGGCGCGGATGCCTTCGTCGGAATCGATCGTCGGAGCCGACGGATCGTGCGGGTCGGAGGTGATGGGGACGAGTTGATCGGCGAAGCGTCCCTCGCGGGTCGCGGCGAGAGCGCGTTCGTGGCTGCGGATGCTGAACTCGTCGAGGGCCGCCCGGGTGAGCCCGAATCGCTCGTTCATCAGTTCCGACGACGGGCCCTGCGCCATCAGGCCGCCGTCGTAGCGGGCGAGTTCGAGCGGGCCGTACTGCGGTCCGAGGGGAGCTCCCGGCCGGAACGCGGACGGCATGGCCACCTGCGACATCGATTCGACACCGCACGCGATCGCCAGATCGTAGGTGCCGGCCATGATGGCCTGCGCTGCGAAGTTCACGGCCTGCTGTCCCGATCCGCACTGACGATCGACCGTCACCGCGGGCACCGATTCCGGCAGACCCGCCGACAGGACGGCGTGGCGGGCGATGTTCGACGACTGCCGGTCGTGCTGCAGCACGCAACCGGCGATGACGTCGTCGACGAGGACCGGATCGATGCCGGTGCGCTCGACGAGATGGCGCAGCGTGTGTCCGAGCAGGTCGGCGGGGTGCCATGCACTGAGGGCGCCGCCTCGTTTGCCGACCGGGGTGCGCACCGCGCCGACGATCACTGCTTCACGCATGCTCATGGTGTCCTCCTGCAGGTGGGGCTGTCACGCGGCGATACGCGTGAGGGGGATGTCGGCCTTCGCGGCCATGTGTTCGCAGTCGTCGACGGTCTGCGTGCCGAAGAACTCCTCGAGGCCCTCGTGGGTGAGTTCCCGTCCGAGGAGGTCGGCGACCCGGGCGGCGAAGTGGGATTCGAGTGCGCCGAGCGCCACGTAGCCGTCGGCCACGCGGTAGATCCGATAGGAGGGCAGGGCCCCCCCGAGGGGCGCATCCGCGCCCATCAGGCCGTGCCGGACGGCTGCGCCTGCATCCTGCGCCGCGTGGTCGAGCACCACCCGACGACGCCCACCGCGTCCGGTGGCGGCGCGTTCGAGAAGCAGAAGCACGGCAGCGGTCACGGCGCGTTCGGCGCCGAGCATGTCGGCGACCGGGACGGTGGGCATCGACGGAGGTGTGAGGGTTCCGTAGGCGGCCTGGTAGTTCAGGTCGTGTCCGGCGACCTCTTCCGACTCACCGTCGTAGCCGACGATCTCGATGTGGCCGAGGCGAGGCAAGGTTGCGCCCAGCTCGTCGAGGCCGAGGCGCTTGACGGCGGAGGGGCGCATCGCGGTGATGAGCAAATCGGCGGATTCGAGCAGGACGTCCAGGCGTGTGCGCGAGTCGGCGTCCTTGAGGTCGAGAACGGTGACGTCCTGACCGGCGGTCAGCTCGGCGTACCAGCTCGGAGCGGCGGTCGCGAGGGGATCGCCTGCCGGCGACTCGATCTTGGTTACTCGCGCACCCAGCTTCCGGAGCCGGTCCGCAGCGAGAGGGCCGGGCAGGTTCGGGGCGAGCGTGACGACATGGATGCCGTCGAGGAGGTGGGTCATCAGGTCCCTTCCATCGTGCTATACAAATGTATAGCAGACGGTATGTGCGTATAGGAAGGACTCGGGGATATGCTTCCGAACGCGATGACAAAGCAGACACGAACCGGCCCGAGAGTGGGCCCCGACGACCTCACCGCCAAGGCGAAGATCCGGAACGCGGCTCTGGAACTGTTCGGCGCCGAGGGCGAGGACGGCACGTCGATGCGGGCAATCGCCACTGCCGCCGGCGTGACGGTGGGCCTGCTCGTCCACCATTTCGGCACCAAGGACGGCATCCGCGACGCCGTCGAAGACCTCGTCGTCGACCACTTCGTGGAAGCCATCGCGCACGCCGAACAGCAGGGTTCACCCAGAGACGTCGCCGCGGCCCGCAACCACGCTGTCGCGGAAATGCTCGACAGTCACCCCGAGGTGGTGAACTACATGCGCCGCGCCCTGCTCGAACCGAGCGGGACCAGAGGCGATCTCCTCGTCAAGCTCACCGAGTTGACGCGCCGCGAGGTCACCACCATGCGCAGGGCAGGTGTCGCATCGACCAGCCGAGAGGAATCGAGTCAGATCATCGAAACGATGATTCAGCAAGTCGGCCGACTGTTCCTGCAGCCGATGGTCGACGCGATGTGGGAACATCTGACGCCACCGGACTCGTCGGAGAGCGACAAGCCCGACCTCGTAGTGGCAGTGCGGAAGGCCTCGTCGCCGAACTGAACGCTCACAGTGGGCGCCCCACGCCCAACGGCAATGAATCCCGAAGCCGTCGCCGTCTCGCCGAGGTTGCAGGCCACCCGCTTCGGTGTTCGCGCCGTAGCAGTCCAGATCGCGGGTGACACGGAGGCCGGCCCGAGATCGTGGTGGTACATCGCGTCGTACAACGACACGGAACAAGGCAGTGTGCTCGAACAAGAACGTGTTCGACAACGTCACGCACTCATAGTGTCCGGATGCGTGGTCTACGAACTCATCGCGTGATTTTCGGCAACGGATCAGGCAGTCAAGGCCGATATCACCGCCTCGGTGGACTCAGCGTGTTTCAAGTCCGCTGCCTCATAGCCACTGACTGAACACAGCGACCTGGACGGTGGCTAGGTACCGCACCGCGCGCTTGATGCCCCTATGGATGTCAAACAGCGGAACTGGCTGGTGGCGAAGCTCTTCTGGCTGTGGTGAAGTCGCGGTAGATCTCTCGGGCTAAGTAGCGCTTGAGGCAGCGGATTGCCTCGCGGCGGGTCTTGCCTTCGGCGACGCGGCGCTGAACGGAGTCCTGTGTGCGTTTGTCCCAGCGGAGCCGAGCAATGGTGATCATGTAGAGCGCAGAGTTGGCTTGTCGATCGCCGCCTCGGTTGAGTCGGCGTCGATGGGTCTTGCCCGACGCTGCTTCTACGGGGTTGACACTGCAGAGCGCTGCGAAGGAGGCTTCACTGGCCAGCCGCTCGGGGTTGTCGTCGGCGGCCAGTAGTAACGCGGCGGCAGTGTCCGGTCTGACGCCATAGCGTGTCAACAATCCAGGAACGTGGGCATCGATGGCCGCGGTGATCTGGCCGGTGAGCTCGTCTATCTCCATGGTCAATTCGATGATGCGGCGTGCAAGCAGACGTAGGGTGAATGCGGCTGCGGTCGCCGGATCGCTGGGGTTTGCGATCTCCAGGTCGGCGCAGCGGCGAAACAGTGCCGGGTTGCTCAAGCCGGTCATCGCCTCGCGCAAGGCCGGATCGGCGCGGACCAGGATGGCCTTGAGTTGGTTGATCGCCTGACTGCGGGACTTGATGGCCGAACCTTTGGCCTGTTTGAACATCCGCAGCATCTCAACGTGCCCGTCACCAGATTTCGGGACGGCGGTAGCGCGGCCTGACAGCACCTCCCGAGCTGCTGTTTCGGCATCGAAAGTGTCGGTCTTGCCGCGCCGGCGCCGGTCGCTGCGATCGCCACGGTTGACCTCGATCACGCGGACCGATTCGCTACGCAGGTAGCGTGTCAGCGCAGCTCCGTAGGAGCCTGTGCACTCCACTCCGGCCCGGTGCACCGGCCCGAATTCGCGTGCCCAAGCCAGCAGTTGTCGGTAACCGGTGGCGGTGGTCGCAAACGTTTTGGGGCGAGGAGGACACCCAAGGCAGTGAGCGCAGCCGCCACGTGTATGTCCTTGTGCGTGTCGACTCCGAGCACGATCTCGTCAGGGTCGACGGTGTCATCGGGGGCGTCGGGTAGGGCATGCTGGACAAGGTCGTTCGTCTCCTGACGGCTCGGGAACGGATGGCCGTCGTCGGGTCGGCACAGGCGGTCAGGACTGTGATGGTGCCTTGATAGCGGCAAGGCCCCTCTGGAGACACGCCTGGTCGATCCGACGGCAGCAAGCACCGCCCCGGACACGCGGTCGACAGATCAAACTCAAGGCAGCGAGGCCAGTCGTAACGCGGGTCAGGCCACGGTCCGGGGCGGCACGTCTTCATCCTCACAGTCGTACCGCCTTGCCAATCCACGCCACTGCTTCAAGTGGCAGATCCGGCGTTCGACGACGTTGCGGCCGCGATAATCGACCGAATCGAATGCCGGCGGTCTACCACCGCGTGAACCGCGTCGATGGCGATGTCCGGCCTGATCGGAGGGTTCGGCGATGACCGCACCGATGCCCCGGCGCCGTAGTACCTGGGTTCGACGTAATTCCGTGACCTGGAGGGCCGAATCTGGGGCCCGAGCTGCACGGACATGGGTCTGGCCGCCTGCACGACGTTTCTCTAGGCGGTGGTATTCCTGCTGGTCAGCGGGCTGTTGGTTGGAGGCCCTGGACCTGCTTCGGGCGGGGGATGCCGAGCTTGGTGAGCAGGTCACGCTGAGGCTTGGTGAGGCCGGTGACCTGCTCGAACGTGCCGGTGGGGCCGGTGAAGGTCCCGACGTGGAGGCGTTGGAGCTCGCGGCGGGCCCGGGCCCAGGTCGTGTCGGCCTGGGTCTCGACGATGCGGATCAGCAGGAGGGCAAGCCAGCACAGAGTGACGTGGGCGCGGATGCGTTCTTCGAGCCGGTGGTAGACCGGCCGCAGGTCGATGATCTGCTTCATGTCGCGCCAACCGCGCTCGACTTCCATGAGCTGCTTGTAGCCCAGGGCGATGTCCTCGGCGCTGAGCTTGGGGTCCGAGCAGCGCAGGAGGTACTTGCCGTCGAGGTTCTCCTCCGTCTTGATCTTGGCGTGGTCGATGCGGAGCTTGCCCGCGCCGGTGGTGCGCAGGTAACGGTTCAGGCCGGGCTTGTCGGCAATCCTCCCGCGCACCTCGCCGCGCTTGAAGTCGCTGAGCGTGTCGGTGTCGGCGATCAACTCCTGCAGGTGGGTGACGAGTTGGGTGCGCATGTGCTGGTCGCGTATCGCTGCTTCGGGGTTGTGGCAGATCACGAACCGGTCGGTGTCGCTGATCCGCACTTCCTTGACACGCATGTTCTCGGCGACGTCCTGGTAGCGGCCCGGGCGGGACAGGGCGGACTTCACCTCCGGTGATCCGGAGCGGAGCTTCTCGCCGATGATGTAGGCGTGGTCACCTTGCCGCAGGTAGCGGCGGTTCTCCTCGCTGGAGAAGCCCCGGTCGGTCACCCACACGATCTTGGCCAGGGCCGGGTCCCGCATCTCGTCCTTGACCTGCCGGATCACCGTCTGGTCGGAGGCGTTGCCCGGCCAGCACCAGCAGCGCACCGGGATGCCGTCCCGGGTGACGGCCATGCCGATGACGATCTGCGGCAGGTCGTCGCGGGAGTCCTTGGACTTGCCGTAGGTGCGGAACCCGGTCTGCTTCGCGTCGCCGTGGTCCGGGCCGTCGCCCAGACGGCGGCCGGCGTCGTTGCGGGCGACGGGTTCGTCGGGTTCTTCCAGCTCGAAGTAGGTGCTGGTGGTGTCGAAGAACAGCAGGTCCACTTCGAGGTTGAGCAGGGTGGCGACCTCGTCGAAGACCTGCTTCTCCAGGTCGTCGGTCACTTCGTGCAGCCAGTCCATCGCCCGGTAGCAGGGCTGCTCGCCGGTCTCGGCCAGTCCGTCGATGTGCGCGTCGTGGGTGATCCAGTCGGCGGCGGCGAGTTTGGACGACGGTGCCAGCGCCCGGTTGGCGACCAGGGCGAACAGCACCCGTTCGGTGGCGGTCATGTCCCGGCGGCGGCCGCGCTTGGGCTGTCCGACCCGGCCCACGATCTGGTCGATCTTCAACCGGTGCCACAGGTGGTCGAGGACGTAGGTGCCGCCGAACGGCACCGAGGAGACGAACGCGAGGTCGGACGCGGCGGTCGCGGTCAACGCGTCGCCGGGCCCGAGCAGCTTCGATAGAGACACGACCAGGCGCTTGACAGCGTCGCGGTCGAGCTGGTCCTCGCGGCCGAAGGTGAACAGCACCTTGGGCACCGCCCGCCCCTTGGCCGGGTCCCACTCGTTGTGGGCCAGGTGCAGGTACCGCACCGTGCCGGACTTGTTCTCCCGCTTCGTCGTCTTCACGTACACAGCTCTAGACCATACGAGCTGTGTCCAGGCCAACGTAGGTGAATTGAGATAATCGCGTCTCTAGGTACCTCCTGGGTTTCTTCGTCCCTGGCAGCCCGGTGACCTGCGCCTTCAGCTCCGCAGAACCTCTAGAACCCGCGAATTACGTCGAACCCAGGTAGTAGCTCACGGTTCGCTCGCGACGAGTACGCCTTGTCGCCGCGGACCCGGCCTGGGCTGTGCAGGTACAGGTCTCCCGGCCACACCCACCTCGGTGTGCGGTGTCGAATCGCATGAGGGCGGTCGAGGTGACCTTCCGACCGTCGCCGTTGTCAGTTCGGCGAGACGAAGCTGGCCGTGAGCGCACCGTCTACCGGCAGTACTGCACCAGAGATGTATTTCGCTCGCTCGCTGGCGAGAAAGAGTGAGGCATGGGCTACGTCCCAGGCCTCACCCATGTGCCCCATCGGGGTCTGGGCGTCGCGCTTGGACCACATCGCCTCGATGTCCCCGTCGGCGTAGGCGTCGGCGATCCCGGCCGAGCGGGCGACCATGGGCGTCTTAATGAGGCCGGGTTGTACAACGTTGACACGCACACCCCGTGAGGCGAATTCCACGGCGGTCGTGCGGGAAAGATGTTCCAGGCCCGCCTTGCCTGCGTAGTAGGCCGCGTACGGTACGCCGCTCCAGCCGGCCGCGGCAGCGGACGAGATGTTGACGATCGACCCGCCGCCAGCTGCCACCATGTGTGGGATCGCGTGCCGCATCGAGAAGAAGGCGCCGGTCAGGTTGAGAGCAAGGCCCTTCTCCCAGTCGTCGACGGCGAGGTCGATGACACCGCCCGCGGCGGCGATCCCCACGTTGTTGTGCAGTACGTCGAGCCGACCGTGGGTCTGCACCACTGTGTCGATAACCGCCTTGACCTGCTGCTCGTCGGTTACATCGACGTGGCACGAGTCAGCACGATGTCCTTCGGCTCGGATCATCTCGGCGGTTCGTTCGGCTGACTCGGCCGACACGTCGGCGCACACCACGTGTGCTCCTTCGCGGGCGAAGGTGATGGCGGTGGCACGACCGAGCCCCACCCCGTCGCCGTCGGTGCCCGCACCCACGACAAGGGCGATCTTGTTTTCCAGCTCTCGCATGGCTTCTCTCCTCTTCCGGTCCCTAGATTTTCTGCGTGGAGTCAGCCCAGAACGTCTCGCGGAGGTCCTTCTTGAGAACCTTGCCGTTGACGCTGCGGGGCAACTCGTCCACAAACATGAAGTCCTTGGGCGTGCGGACAGGGCCCAGCACTTGCTTACACAGTTCGCGCAACTCCCCAGCGGTCACGTTCTGGCCCGGCTTGAGTTCCACGACCGCAGTCACGCGCTCGCCCCAGTCCGGGTCAGGAGCGCCGACTACGGCGCAGTCCTCAACGGCGGGGTGTCCCCAGACGACCTGCTCGACCTCGCCGGGGTACACGTTGAAACCGCCGCTGATGATCAAGTCCTTCTTGCGGTCGGTCAGGTGGAGGTAGCCCTGCTCGTCAACGTGCCCCAGGTCTCCGGTGTGCAGCCAACCGTCGACGATCGTCTCGGCGGTCTTGGCCGGATCCTTGTAATAGCCCTTCATCAACAGGTCCCCGGCCACGCAGATTTCGCCGGTTTCCCCCGGCCCGAGCGGTGCACCGCTCTCGGGATCCTTGATCTGCACCTCGACCAGCGGGTACGGGCGCCCACAGGAGGCGAGCCGGTCATCGGCGGCCGGCTGGTCTCCGTCCATGTGCTCGACTGGGCGCAGGAACGAAATGGCAGCGGGTGCCTCCATCTGCCCGTAGCACTCGATGAACACCGGACCCAGCCGGCGGAGTCCCTCCTTGAGCTTCTCCAGCGACATCGGTGCGGCTGCGTACATGAGGTAGCGCAGGGAGGAGGTGTCGTAGTCCTCGCGGGCAAGCACCTCGAGCAACCGGTACACCACGGTGGGCGGTAGGAACAGCTCGGTGATCCGGTGCTCGTGGATCGCCGGGAGGATGAGCTCGGGCGCGGCCCGCTCCACCACCACCACGGTGCCGCCGCGGGCGGTGGTCTGCAGGCTGAACATGCCGGCGGTGTGCGTCATGGGCGCGGCCGCGAGGTTGACGGCCTCGCCGTCGCGGTCGTACTGCAGGGCCAGCATGTGGTGGGCGACCATGACACCGATGTTGCGGTTGGTGTTCATCACGCCCTTGGGCTTGCCGGTCGTGCCGCCGGTGGGTGAGAGCATCACAACGGCCTCGGGGTCATGATTCACCACCGGCACGGTGTCAGATACGGCCGCCGTCCACTCGTCCAGATCGGGGTCCGACGTACCGGGTCCGATCGCAATCATGCGTGGAGCGGCGGCCCCGTTGATCTTCTTGATCTCCTCTACCATCTGTGCGAGGTCCGGGTGGTACATGACCAGGTCCACGTCGAAGCGCACGAGCAGTTCCGCGTTCTCTGCCACGGGATTGTGGGGATTCAGGGGCACCCATGTGCAGTCCGCCCGCCACGCTCCCAACACGCAGATCCACGCTTTGGGCGAGTTGGGGGACAGGACCGCCACCGTAGCCTTGCCGTCACCGGCTTCAGCGAGCAACCTGTTTGCGATTCGGCACGAGAGCCGGCCCGCCTGCTCGTAGGTCCACACCTCGCCGACGCCACGGTAGGCGACTTTGGACGGGTCCATCGACCATCCGCGGTCGAAGAAGTCGATTGCCGCCATCGTCACTCAACTCCCTTGAGGATCGTGATGGCCGTGACCGCTTCCTCGCCACGGTGAAAGCCCCCGCCGTTCTCGGCCAGGGCGATGCGAGCGCCCACTACCTGGCGGGGACCGCAATCTCCGCGCAGCTGCTGGGTGAGTTCGAAGATCTGCGCCAGGCCGCTCGCACCGATCGGGTGGCCCTTGGACTCCAGGCCACCGGACGGGTTGACCGGAATCCGGCCGCCGAGCGAGGTCTCCCCGCTGGCAGCCGCCGCCCCGCCGCCACCCGGTGGAACCAGACCGAGCATCTCGGTCTGGAGGATCTCCGCGAAGGCGGTCGCGTCGTGCACCTCCGCCACGTCGACCTGGTCGGCTGTGATGCCGGCGCGGTCGTAGGCGCGGGCGGCGATGCCCTGGCTCAGGTGGCCGTCGAAGGAGGTGATGTCACGATCAGAACCGGTGCCCACGACCGAGGCCAGCACCTGCACGGGGTGGGCTGCGGAGAGCCGGGCCAGGCCGGCGTCGCTGCACACGAGGACGGCCGCACCTCCATCGGTGACAGGGGCGCACATGGGCACGGTGAGCGGAAAGGACAGCGGGCGGGCGTCGAGCACCTCGTCTACCGTCATGGCATTTCGGTAGTGGGCGCGCTCGTTCTCCACCGCGTGTGCGTGGTTCTTGGCGGCCACCGCGGCGATCTGCTCCTGGGTGGTCCCATACTGCCGCATGTGGCTGCGGGCCATCGCGGCGTATATATCCATGAAGATCGATCGCTTGCCCAGATCGGGCTCGTCGATCTCACCGCCGAGGGCGCCCAAAGTCGCTTGCAGATCCTCGGGCCGGGCCACGTCGTAGCCCGCGTCGAAAACGGACATAGTGAGCTCGGGATTGCCGACGTTCATCTTCTCGGCGCCGGCGGCCAGCACTACGTCGGCCTCTCCAGCTCTGATGTGGGCGCACGCGAGGCTGAACGCGGAGGCGCCGGTGGCGCAGGCATTCTCCACGTTGAACACGGGGATCCGCTGGATGCCCAACTCGCGCAGGGCGATCTCGCCGGAGATCATGGCCTGCCCCTCGAGAGGGCCGTGGGTGGCGGTGCCGTAGAACGCGGCTTCGACGGCGTCCGGGCCGAGCCCGGCATCTGCGAGAGCGTGGGTAATGGCGCTGCCGGCCAGGTCATGCACGCTCTTGCCGACGTGTTTGCCGAAGGTGGTCATTCCGATGCCGACGATCCAGATGTTGTTACTCATGCGGCCCTCCCGGGCGTGTCAGTACGCGGTAGCGTGGCGATTTGTGGCTTGTCCGCCTGGTCACGGGAGCGGCTTGTGCGCGGTTTCCGGCAGCCGGACGAACACGAGGGTGCTGACGACAGCGACGATCGTGACGTACCAGCCGAAGAGTCCGATGTTGCCGCTGTCGACCATCCAGGTGGCCACATACGGGCCGGTGCCGCCGAAGAGCGCCACGGCCAGCGCGTACGGGAACCCGATGCCGGAGCCGCGCAACCGGGCAGGAAAGAGTTCGGATGCGATGGCCGAGGAGATGCTGGACCACAGGGCGATGAACACGAGTCCGGTGAGCTGGACGATCAACAGGCTGGTGAAGCTTCCCGTGAGGTTGTTGAGAAGCGGGACGGTGCCGAAGACAAAGAACAGGCCGAACACGATCAGCAGCGGTTTGCGGCCGATCTTGTCGGACAGCAGCCCGAACACGGGCTGGAGTGCCAGGAACACGACCAGGGAAATGGAGCCGGTGACCAATCCGACCTTGACGTCGAGGCCCACTGTGATGCTGGCGTACGTGGGCAGGAACGAGCTCCAGATGTAGAAGACCAGTGCGGGGGCGGCGGTCAGACCGAAGATCTGGAGGGCCTGCTTGGGGTGCTCGCGGAAGAAATCGAACATTCCGACTTTCCTGCGGACTTCTCCGGCGGGGGCTTCCTCCAGGGTCTCGACGGCGCGACGGCGAATCCAGTAGCCGCCCACCGTGGCAAGGGCGCCCGCGATGAACGGAAGACGCCAGCCCCAGGACTCCATGTTCTCGGTCGAGAGGGTGTTGGCCAGGACAGCAGAGACCACGATCGCGGTGAGGTTGGCGAGGGTCGCGCCGACGTAGAAGAAGCTGGAGAAGAACCCGCGGCGCCCCTCCGGCGCGGATTCGATGAGAAATGCCGACCCGGCAGCGTATTCACCGCCGGCCGAGGCGCCCTGCAGCAACCGGGCGAGAACCAGGATTGCCGGGGCGAGAATTCCGACCTGGGCGTATGTGGGCGCGACGCCAATCATCAGGCTGCCCACACCCATGCCGATGATGGTGGCGCTGAGCGTGGCCTTGCGGCCGAACTTGTCCGCCAGCATGCCGATCACCAGGCCGCCCATGGGTCGCGCGAAGAATCCCACCGCGAAGATCGCCATCGCACCCAACAGCGGGACCAGACTGTTGTCGGTCTCGGGGAAGAACTGCGGCGAAAAGTACACCACGAGCATCGCGTAGACGTACCAGTCGAACCACTCCAAAGTGTGGCCAACCAACGCGGCGAGCAGCTGCCTGAGGTGGAACTTCTTCGCGGTCGTCTCCTGCGCGGGGGGTGTCGGGGGCGAGTTGGTGGGCTCCACCGACTCGTCGGAATGTGCAGTTGCCACCATTGCTCCGATCTCGGTGGGCTCGACGACCGCGGCGGGAGTCGGCCCGGGAATGTGCGATGCCACAAGTCTGAGATGTGGCTCACGCTTAATCCACGTGCACGGAGCCAACGGAGCATCGGGTATTTCGTAGCTAGCTACGAACGTCTCGCCGTTCAGTAGAGGACAAGTGCGAGTTCGACAATGGTGTCCGTAGACTCCAACGAACGCCCTGTCAGCTCCTCGAACCGGGCGAGCCGATATCGCAGTGTGTTCACGTGCAGATACAGCGTCTCGGCCGCTCTGGGAATGTTGCGCCCGTTGGCCAGGTAGGCGCGGAGTGCCTCGGGGATCAGATCCCTCAGCGCTCCGGAGGACTCGAGGGGGGCGAGATATCGTTCTCGAAGTGCGTCCAGGGTCGCGGGCATGCGCGAGACCGCCATGCGCCACCCGAGTGATTCGACGGTTACCACGCCGTTCTCGACATGCCCTTCTGCCGCCCCTTGGACGTCGCCTGCAATGCTGAACGACTCCGGGACTGCTTCCAGTGTCCGCACGGGACCCAGCGCCACGACGCCGTCAGCGACATCACGCAGCGGATCCTGTAGCGGATCCTTCAGTATGCCGATGAGCCGTCCCTCCGACGGCAGGACCATCGCTTCGCCCTCGCCGTGCCCGCGAACTATCTGGATGCGCAGGGACTCGAGTTCTTCCGCAGAATGCGCGGAGGTGCGAAACGCCCGATAGTCGCCGTCACGGGACAGTCGATACATGATCGCCCCTTGGTCCACCTGCGCGGCCGAGAGACTTCCCGACAGCAAATCCAGCAGCCACGCGTCCCGCCGCCGACGCTCCGCGAGCGCGATCTCAAGCCCATGGTGGCGGTAGGCGGACGCCGCGCGCGCCGAGAACGCATCGCTGAGTTTCCACAGCAGAGCGGTCATTTCCACGATCTCCCGCTCTGGGAGCCCAAACTCCTCGGCGAGCGCAACGGTACGGTCCAAGATCGATGAGATTGACACACGGAAACCCGCGAGGATGTCTTCGATAGGCAGGCCAGCGCGGAGCCTCTGGAGTGTTGCTGTCTCGGCTTCCCAAATGTCCGAGGGTGAAGGCACCTCACGCTGACGCAAAGTCACTACAGACAGTCGGAGGTTACGGCGGACGCTACCCTCGAGATCTGCATCCGTAGCGGCCCGATAAGAGTCAATCTCCTGCCGCACCCGCTCGATGGTGGGGCGGACCACATCTTCATCGATCTCGAGCGCACGGATGAGCGAATCTATGCGCTCCGAATCTTGCCCTTCCACCCAATCGAGATTACCGAGCGGTCTACTCGGGGTCGCGCCAGGAACTTCAAGCATGATCGCGGATGGCATCGCAGTAGATGGTTGGGCGCCGCCTGATCCCACTCAGGTTCTTCACGACCTAGCAGCTGAGCATGGTGTCGATCCTGAACTGCTATTCGACGAGTAGGCAGCGCAAGGAAACTACCGCCACGCCTCGTCGCAGGCACACTGCACCACTGGATGGAGGATGGCTGCGTCCTCCGCTCGCATGGGACCCGAATATCTATACTTTGCACGCGGAAAGACTGAGATGCAGCGCTTGTCTTCAGAACTCTGGGCAAGTGAAAAGCCAGGCGCAGCTGTGAGGTGAGGTCATAGCCCATGCCGCTCCTCATGAGCAAGCAATATCAGCTGAATATGCCGATATTGCTTGCTCAGGCTTCAGTTTGAAGGACTTGAGCATTTGAGAAGTACCCCACTCTATGGCCGCTCGAGTTTGGCAACGTGTTCACTGCTCTTGGCTCAGAATCCTACTGAGGACGGGGGCAGGCACAGGATCTGATGGCATGGCCGGCCAGCCCAGGAAGCTGCGGTCGGATTTGGCGTTGGCCATCGGTCCGGTGTCGCCGTCGAGAATGACGCGTAGGTGCGGTTCGAGGTGCTGGATCCACCAGGAAGACATCGCAGCCATCGAATCCGACACCCGCGCTTCCTCCCACGCCTGGTACAGCGCGGTCAGGCGGGCGACGACCTCCGGGTAGGCCCACCATCTCGGGTCCCACGACCGGCCCCCGTCGTTGTCGCTGATCCGACGGCGGATCACCGGCAGGAAGTAGCCGTTGACCCACTCGATGACGTTGGCGAACTTCGGTTCCTTCGTCGGAGGTGCGTCCGCCTCGTCGTCGTACTCGTCGGTGTCCTCGTCCGGCTCGTACTCGTCTTCGTACTCATCACCGTCGGGTGCTTCGTTGCTGGTGTCCCACTCGTCGGACGCTGCGGTGTTGACCTCGACCATGGTCAGTCCTTTGCCAGAAACTCGGAGTGGAAGAGCCGGTCGGCACGAGAAGTCTCGGGCGTGGGCTCGAGGGGAACAGGTGCGGTGTCGCTCTGGTCGTCGGCCGGCATGACCATGTCGGCGACGACGACGGGCCGATCGGATTCACCGACAGGCAGAGCCTTCTGGTGGGCGGGGCCGAGCTGTTTGCTGTCCTTCTTCGACTGGCGGATCGCGTCAGCGAAGGACGAGTCGCCCCAGAAGGCCTTGCGGACCAGGATCGGGGTGGCGCCACCGATGGTCACCAGGGCACGGGTTTTCGGCAGGGCCCGCAGGTCCCGCTTCTCGAAGATGGTTTCCTTCTGCCAGTTGTTCGACACGCTCGCCTGGCCGCCGGCGAAGAAGCCGGCGGGGCGACTGCGGGATTCGGTGTCGACGTAGTGGGTGCCGACGGCATCGACCAGGCCGGACAGAAAGGCGTCGTCGTCGACGTTGCCGCCGTACCAGGTCACGCTGGCCGCATCGACCATGGCCTGGAAGGCTCCGCGGCCCCAGACCTTCTCGCCCTGGAAGGGGGATTGGAAGAACGTGATGAGGATGATCCCGCGGCCGCCGAAGTGCGAGTACCAGCGCGGCAGGTCTTCGAGCTTGCAGATGTTGGCCGCTTCGTCGAGCACCGCGGTCAGCGGGAGCGGCATCCGCCCCGAGTCCTGCCGCTCGGAGTACTCCTCCGCGCAGGAAAGGATCTGACCCACCAGGGCACTCGAGAGCGCCGAGGACGAGCCGGGGCCGTCCTTGGACAGCGCGTACATCGTGTCGGTGCCCGTGACGAATTCCGCGGCGATGAACTCCGGCAGATCGTGCACGTGCCGGCCGGGGGTGACGGTGACCCGGCCGTGGGTGTCGGTGCCGATGACCACCTGCCGGTTCGGTAGGACCGCCTCGGCGTAGCGAGGCTCGTCCAGCGGGGCGAGGAAGCGGCGGGCCATGTCGTAGAAGCCGTCGCGCTGCTTGGCGTTGACGGCCTGCTTGCCGCGCATCGTGCGCGCCAGCTCCGGGTAGCCGTGCTGGTCGAGCACGGCCGGGGGGATCTGCGATTGGGTGTGGGTCAGCCACTCGACCACGTGCCGGATGTCCCCGCCGGCCAGGGCGGCGGCGAGCAGGTAGGAGGCGAACAGGTCGCGGGCGTTGCCGTCGAAGTAGGCATCGACCCGGGCACCAGGGTCGGTGGCGGCGGAGATGAAGTACCCGCACACCGCCGCCGCGGACGGCAGGTCGGTGACGGTGCGCAGCGGATCGAACCAGAACGTCGCGCGTTCTTGTCGGTTGCCGGTGGTCACGCCCTGCAGGTCGAAGATCCACACCCGCCCCGCGGTGCGGCGGAGACCGACGGTGTGCGAGTAGACGTCGCCCCGGTTGGACGCCACCAGCGCCGCCCCCGGGGCGTGGCAGATCGCCGGGATAGCGAACGATGCGGACTTGCCCATCCGGGCGCCGGCGAAGGCGATCGCCACGAATTCCCAGGTCATGCGCAGGGTGCGACCCCCGACCACGGTATGACCGAGGGGGATGCCGAGATAGCCGGGATGGTCTGTCGGTATCGCGGGGGCGAGCCGGTCGGCGCTGGCGGCGAGGTACGTCGGGTCGGCCTCGTCGACCTCCCTTGGATCGACCATCGTGCGGGCGAGGCGGTCGATGCGTTTCTCGAACCGCGTGCCCGCGAGCGTCTCGAGCACCCCGAACCGGCGCAGCGCCCACCAGCCGGCCCCGGCGAGAGCTGCGACCAGGACCAGTTCGAGGATCAGGACGATGGTTGCCCCAGCGGGCCAGCTCGTCGATCCCAGCGCCAGGGCGAACAGCAGGCCGATCGGATTCCAGGTGGGGTGCTCTCCCCCACCGGTGTTATAGGCGATCGTCGGCAGATACGCCGCCACAGCGAGGGCGGGGAACGTCTTGAGGATCACCTCGTCGGCGCTGGAGGAGGTGCGGGGCCGATCGCGTCGCGTCTGTGCCATGTCTCGTGCGCCCCTTCTACTGCTGGTATCGGTAGTCGGTCAGCCGCCACCCGTCGTCGGTGCGGGTGACGGTGGTGCGCCAGGTCTGCGGTGTCAGGCGGGTGCTGCGCCCGCTCGCGTGCAGCACCGTCTGGGTGCAGGTCACATCGAGGACCACGGTGCGCATCCCTTTCGGGGCGGCCGGAGTCGAGTCGGCCCGCACACAGGTCGCGGCCACCGCGTCCTTCGCCGCGGCCCACTGCTGCCAGTCCGCATCCGGGCGCACCGAAGCGCGGGTGCCGGATTCGGCGACGGCGAGCAGGTCCCCGCCGAGATACGCCGTGGCCCGGATCAGGGCGTCGGTCTTGCTCTCGTCGATCGCGGGCTGCCAGGACAGGACCATCCCCATGGCCGTGCTCGCGGTCTGTTCGGCGTCGATCTGCCGGGGCGAGAGCGGCTCGAGCACGTGGTGGTCGTCGCTGCCCTCGTGTGTGTGCTGCTGACCGTCGGTGGTGTCGCTGCCGCAGCCCGCCAGCACGACGGCGGCCGCGGTGCCCACCGCCGCGACGGTCACTCGTGTGATCCTCACCGGCTTACCTCCTTTCACTGGTTGCTCATCGCCCGGTACTGCGGTTCGGCGGCGAGGATCGTGTCGGCGTAGGGGCGGGTCTGGACCACGTAGTCGGTGTGCCCGGTGGGGAACCCGCCGGAGTTCAGGACTGCGCCTTCGCCTGCGTTGTAGCCGGCCAGATACAGCTCGGTGCGCCCGTTCGGGGCGCTGACCGTGCCGTCGTCGATCCAGCCGTCGATGGTGTCGGCGATGGTGCACATGTAGTGACCCTGGGCCATGACGGCATCGCCGATGCTGTTCACATCGACCCGGCCGTCGCCGTCGTAGTCGCGGCCGTAGCTCGCCCAGGTGCCCGGCATGAACTGCGCCGGTCCCATCGCGCCGGTGACCGACACCGGTGCGGAGTCTCCGTGGCGGAAACCGTTCTCAGCGGCGAGCTGAGCGGCGAGCAGCGAGGGTTTGATCTGCGGGCAGATCGACCCGGCCCGCTCGATCCACGGAACGAACTCCGGTGGCACGGTGCCGTCGGCGAGGTAGTCGCCCACCCCTTCCCCGGAGATGAGGCAGTCCGCCGCCATCGTGGTGGCGTTGCCGCTGCCCCCGGGCAGCGATCCCCACGACACCAACCTCTCGTCGGTGCCCTGACCGTGGACGCTGATGTGCACGTGGTCGTAGTGGTTCTCGGTCTCGCTGCCGCGGTCTTCCATCAGACTCGGGGCACCGCCGACGGGGTAGTAGGTCTGCCGCCAGATCACGTACTCGACATTGAAGAACTCCGCATTGGCCAGCACGTAATCGGTGATCTCGTCCCCGAGAGCCACCCCGTCACCGGAGCGATAGTTCGCGATCATCAGATCCACAGCCCGACCTTCGGTGTGATCGCTGGCGTAGCCACCATCGGCACGCCACCCCCCGATGCTCGCGATCCGGTCCCCGAACTTCAGGTGGGCAGCGCGAGCGAGTTTCTTCGCATCGACCTGCAGGCCCTGCTCGGAACCGGCCGACGGCGGCAACGGCTGCGCCAAGTTCCCCTCCGGCGGGGCGGACGGCACCGCGGTGGGTGGCCCGGCCGGGGTCTGTCCCGGTGCGGGAGCGGAGTCGTAGTAGGGCAACGGGTCCACCGCCGCGGTGCCCCAGCCGCCGGGCCAGACTTCCCAGTGCAGATGCGGGCCGGTCGATTCCCCGCGATTGCCCACGGTGGCGATCTGCTGACCGGCGCGGACCTGCTCGCCGACGGCGACGGTGTAGGTCTCGATGTGCCCGTACACGGTGGACACGAGCTGACCGCCGATCACATGATCGAGCACCACCCACTGCCCGAACCCGCTGGCGGGGCCGGCCTGGCGCACCACCCCGTCGGCCGAGGCGTAGATCGGGGTGCCGATGGCCCCGGCCAGGTCGATGCCCTGATGCTCGGTGCCCCAGCGCGGGCCGAACCCGGAGGTGAAGGTGACGGTGGAGGGATCGACCGGCTTGATGAACGAACCCGTCGGTGCGAGCCGGTCCCCCGATCCGAGACCGGTGCCGGGTCCGAGGCAGCTCGTGCCGTTCTCGCGATCTTCCTCGTCCGCAATTCCCATCACCAGGATGAGGAGCAGGAAAAACGGAATCAGTGTGAGCGCCAGAATCAGCGCGATCAGGCCGGTGCCCCCCTTGCCGTTCACCGCAGGCTCAGATCCTCGGCGGCGATGCCGTGCTTGCGTGCCAGCGCCCGGTTCAGCTCCTGTGCCAGTGCCAGCTCCGCTTCCAACGCGGCGACTTCCTGCGGGGTGCGGCGAGGGCGCCGGCCGGAGCGGTTGACCCAGCCCCGCACCGTCGTCTCGGCCACATCCAGCTGCGCAGCGGCCGCTCGCGTAGCGGCGGTGAAGCTGTCCCCGGCCTTCATGCGCCCCAGGACCGTCTCGATCGCGGCCTCACGGGTGAGGTCATCGACCAGGGTGTACCGGCGACGGCCGCGACGCTCCCGCCGGCTCATGCGGCGACCTCCTTGACTCGGTCCTCGTCGGCGGCCCGCAGACGGGCATCGGTGTCGTGAATCCCGGAATCCTTTTCTGCCTGGGGCACCCACACCTTGAACGGGGTGCCCGGTGTTGCGCCTTCGCCGAGCTTGAGCAGGAAATGCCCGACACCGGCGGCGGTGCGCGTGCTCTCGACTGCGCCGGTGCCGTCGTCGCCGGCGCTGCTGCGGCGTGCCTGGCGCAGCGCCTTCTTCTCCTCCACCGAGGAGGTGCTGTCGTTGGCCCAGCCGGTCACCATCGCCCGCTCAGCGCGGGAGAACTTCATGAACCGGCCGAGCCGGTCGAGTTCGGCCTCGGGAACCGGGCCGACGATCCGGGCGCGGGAGCGTTCGATCATGCCCAACGCCCCGACCTTCTCGAAATCCGCAAGCGAGTGCGTGACCATCGTCATCGCCACACCCATCGACCGCTGCAACCGCTGCACCGCATCCAGACGCGCCACCGCCGAGCTGCCGGTCTGGATCACCTGCCAGACCTCGTCCAAGATGATGTGCGCCGCCAGGGCCTTGGCACCGGGCACCTTGTTGTCGGCCAGGATGTGCGCCGCCTCCACCGCCGCGAACGCTTCGTTCCACCCGGCCAGCAGCACCGCAGCGCGCATCAACTCATCGCCGGGCGGTACCGAGGACATGTCCAGGTCCACCATCGGCTTGGTGATGTCGATCCGAACGGTGCTGTGCCGGTTGAAGGTCTCCCCGAACCGGCCCTTGACCAGCGCGCGCAGCGAGCGCAGCAGCGGCTTGATCTGACCGCGGTATTCGTCCTCGGTGTCGGCCACCGCATCGTCCATCAGCTCCTCGGGGCCGGTCGAGATCAGCTTCAGCAGGTCCTCGAGGCGGGCTGCGTGGTCGTTGTCGAATCGCGAGCCCGGGGCGTAGAGCAATCGGATTGCCGAGGCGAGCAGGGTTTCCTCGAAGTCCTTCAGGGGGCCGCGGCGGACGATCTCGAGCAGGGCACAGATCATGTTGAGCTGGCGAGCGTGCAGCGCGAACTCGGCCTTTTCCCGTTCGAGGGAACCGGCGGGCAGTTGCTCGATCGCATCCCCGATCGGGCCGCGGTCGAGCGGGTTGATCGCGCCGGTGCCGTAGCCGACCTCGCTGACCTGCCCGCCGACCTGCTCGGTGAGCACCCGCAGGTCCGGCTTGACGTCACCGGGCACGAGCACCAACGTGCCACGGGCGATGTCGCCGAGGGCGATCCGGCGCAGCAGCGTCGACTTGCCGAAGCCGTTGAGCGCGCAGATGAAACAGGATGGCGCGGTGATCGCCTTCATCTTCCAGGCGTAGAGCGGATCGAACCCGACGGCCGCGCCGGTGGTCAGATGCCGACCCAGCGGAGTGCCCAGCAGCGGAGCCTTCGCCCCGACGATCCACGGGTAGATCCCGGCGACCTGCACCGAGGTGCCCCGGTATTCGACCGGCGGCATCACCGTCGACATCCGGCCACCACCGACCCCGTCGAATCCGCGGTCGTCGAGCTCGGCGAGCGGGCGGTCGAAGCCGTCGGAATTGATCCGGGTCAACCGCTCGACCGTCGCCCGGCGACTGTACTGGCGGTTGACCAGGCTTTTCTTCCATGCCTTCGTGATGCCGGTGGCCGAGGCCGCCTGCTCCTCGAGACGGGACAGCTCGTCGTCCGACAGCAGAGTCTTGGCGATCTTTTCCGCTGTGAGTAGCCGCGATGATCTCGTGGCGTTGCGTTCACTCATGGATGTGCCCTTTGTGTGTCAGTTGCTGAGGAAGCTGGGAATGGTGGTGTGGTCGGGGGCGATGACTCCCACGCCGAGGGAGGCCGCGAACGCTGCGCCCTGCCAGCACCACGAGCGGCGGATCGTCAGCCGGCTCTGCCGCGAGAGGTCCTCGACCAGGGCGTCGATCTTCGGCACATCGGAGCTGCCGGCCGGTTCGGTCACGGTCACCAGCACCCCGAAGCGCACCATCCCGGCACCGCGGGCCTGTTCCATGCGGGCCTGGGCCGTGGCCGCCAGCTCGATCTGCGACTTCGCCGAACCGATCGATCCGTTCTTGAGCGACCCACCGTGCGCTTCGGCCATCGCGTTGCGGTAGTCGCTATCAGCGATGTCGGTGGCTTCCCCGGCCGAATGCGGCCGGTAGATCACCGAGACCCGCTTGAGCGGCACCGCCTCGTTCGGGGCCAACAGACGCGCGAGCACCCGTTCGGTCACCGCTCCCTTGGGGGCTTCACGCATCTCCCAGGTCACCGACACCGCACCGTCGTGGACGTACTTGCCGCCGTCGGCACTTTCCAGGGCAGTGCGGGGACCGCAGTCCTCCCAGGTCAAGCCGGTGCCCTCCCCGGAGTACACGCCGGCTTCGACATCGACGAGCGAGGCCGGGTCGTAGGAGCGGCGCACGAACGCCATGATGTCGTCGGCATCCATCGGCGAGCACGGCACACCGGCCCGTGCCGCGGCCGCGGTCAGACCGGGCAGACGCCGGCCGAGTTCGACGGCCTGTTCGGAAGGGTCCTGCTTGCGTTCGGTGGTCTTGGCCTCGAAGGTGATCGCGATCCTCGCTGCGAGGCGGATACCGCCGGAGGTCAAGCCGGTGGCGAGCTGGTAGGCCGCATCGCGGGCCAGCTGCGGGGCATCGGCGCGGGTGTTCTGGTGCACCGTCTCGTACAGCTCGATGCCGGTCTCGGGCAGCGTCTCGACGGTGGTGACCACCGCGAGGATGTCCGAGGTCTCACCGGCCCCGGACAAAAACTGTGCCCAGTTGCCGACATAGTGGTCGATCACGTCCTGATCGACGGCTTCGGCGCCTTGGGGGTAGGCGTCGAAGACGACGGTGTAGGCGCCCCGGCTGGGCATGTGGATCATGCCGAAGGTGCGCCCGTCGGAGTCGATGCCTTCGTAGAGCTCGGTGTCGCCGAGCACGCCGGGAAGACGGTAGGCCCGCCCCGGAACGCGGGAGAACGTGCCCGAGGCGTAGGCGTGCTCACCGCGGCGACGGCCGCGCCAGAACTGGAATCGCATCAGTGCCCTTTCGTAGCCGGAGCGGCCGTCACGGGAGATGACCAAGGGGATGAAGCACACGATCACCGGGATGGCAAGCAGCAATGCGACCGTCATGCCGAGGAACAGGCCCGCGATGATGACGACAGCTGCGGCGGCGATCCCTGCGATCGAGGTGCCGAAGGTGGCTCCGAGCAGGCCGGTGCTGCGGGGCCGGCGCCAGTTGCCGTAGGTGTTGAATGTCGGCTCGTTGCTCACTGTTCGAAGCCCCCTCGGTTGAACTGGTGGCCGGCCCCCGTCGCCACAGGCGCATCGGAGCCGGAGTGACCGGAACCGCCCGCGCCGGAGCTGCCGGATGCAGCGGCGCCGGGGCTGCCCGAGTCGTTGCCCTGCGGGCCACTACTGCCGACGGCGGCGCTGCCGCCGGCGGACGGAGTTCCGTTCTGATTGCCGCCTGCCTGTCCGCTCCCGGCGCCACCTGCGGCACCGAAACCGGACGGGGTAGCCCCACTCGGAGAATTCGAGGCGGTCGTCGAGGTGGTGCTGGTGGTCGCCGCGCCGGATGCTGCGCCGCTGGCACCTCCGGTGGCGATCATTCCGCCGACCTTCGCGCCGACTGCGGCCGCGCCGGTGGCTGCGGCCAGGCCGCTGCCGCCGCCTCCGAGTGCGCCGACGTTCGGGACGATCAGCCGCATCAGCGCGGGCAGCACCAGCGCCGCGGCGGACAAGGTGATGACCCCGGACAGGGCCATGAACCCGTCGCCGTTCTCGGGGTCGGTGATGGTCGGGGTGGCTTCGAGGAACAGGATCGCCGAGACCCCGATCACGAACGCTCCGACCGGTTTGACCAGCAGGAATGCGATCGTCCAGGCCAGCATCTTCTCGTATGCCTGGCTGCCGACCTTGGTGCCTCCGGCGGCGCCGGCGATCGGCAGCGCCGCTGCCATGAGCACGAGGATGCCGGTGCGCAGCAGCATCAAGAACGCCATCATCAACCCGCCGAGCATGCCGATGATGCCGATCAGGAACAGCAGGCCCACACCGGCCGGACCGGAGTACAGAGTGATCGAGACCATCGCTTCGGCCAGGCGGGACGGGTCGGAGCCGACCGCACTGTCCATGAACCACGCCGAAATCTGGTCCGACAGTTCGGTGCCGAGCACGATCAGCGTCGATGCTCCCCCGGCGAGCACCGCCGCACGGGCCATCTGTTTGAGGCCCTCTTCCGAGGTGTCGCGGATCGCGCCGGATCGGGCCAGTGCCAGCCGGCCACCGAGCAGGATCAGCGACAACGACAGAGCCGCGACCTGGATGTAGAAGGTGTAGTCGTTGACCGTCGCCACGGTCGTCTGGAAGGTGTCCCCGTCCATCTCGGTGCCGGTGATCCACCATCCGAGCGCGAACTCGAGCACCGCGACACCCGCGTTGCCGATCCACAGCGCCGTCTTCTCGACCGCACCCTCAGCAACGCCCCCGGCGACATCTTCGATCGTGCCGATACCTGCATCGACCGCGGTGCCGACCGCGTCCCCGCAGCTGGGCAGGTCCACGTCGCCGATCTGTTCGGCGATCCAGCCACCTACGGTGCCGGCCAGCATTCCACCTGGTGTGCAGGTCAACGTGCCGAGGGTGGTCTCCAGCTGCTCGAAGCCTGTAGCTTCCTCGTCGTCGACCTGGGACGAGTCGTCAGTAGCCGTAGTGGGTGAGGAATCGGTGTCCTGCGCTGCTGCGATGTGCGCTCCCGTGAGGGCGAGGACACCGGCAACGCACGTCACGGCGACAACCCGGATCAGTGCCGCCCCCAGGCTGCTGCGGGTCACCACCATTGTTGCCACCCGTCCGCCGACAGGGATTCGTACTCGACACCGAGGGCGGTGGAATCGGCCTGGAGCACCCAACCGGTGCCCTCACGCCAGACCATCGGGATCTTCGAGACAGCGATCTGGGTCGAGCCGTTGGGGCGTTCGACGGTGTAGCCGAACTTCACCAGAGTCAGATCCGGGTTGAACAGCACGTTGACCATCGGCATCACCGACGCCGGCGTGTCATCGGCAATCCCCAGCGTGGAGAACTCACCTTTCGGGTCCGACACCAATCCCGCCTCGGTCGCCATCTCCAGCCGGTTCCCGCCCGCGTACGCATATCCGAAGTAGTGAGCTGCTGCGAGTGCCGCTCCTTGCGCGGTGCGGGAGAACCCGGTGGCGACACCGTTGTCGGTGAACCCGGTGGGACCGTCGGAAGTCGAGAACGGAAGGTCCATGTTCCCGTGGATGCGCTGGAGCATCACCCCGCTGGGGGCCTGGTCCGCCGGACGGTTCGAGCTGGCCAGGGTGTCGGACAAGATCACCCCGGCGGGCTCGAGCGGAACGTAGATGACCCGGTTGGTCCTGTCGAAGACCGGGTCCGGCTCGAACAGTCCGTCCTTGTCCTGAACGGTGGCGCTACTGCCGGTGGTCGGATCGAGAGAGACCAACGGCTCTGAGTCCTCGCCTCGGAAGACCATCACCAGGCTGACCACGACACCGACGACAACGATGAGGGCCACCGCCGCCAAGCCGATGGTGAGTTTGGTGGCCGACGAGGCACGTTCGTTCTCGGCGTCGAGTGAGCCAGTGTTCTTCTCGTGGGTCGAGTCGGTGGTGTTCTGCTCGGTCACTTGCGGGTCTCCTCGAGATCGACCAGCTCCGACGGCAATGCGTCGAGAGCGGTGATGGTGGCGGCGGTCTCGCTGGGCAGGTGCAGTCGCCAGTCGTCGTCGATCCACACCACTTGGGTGGTCGAGGATGCGAGCGAGTCATCGGAGAAGCGCTGCACGACATCGACGGTGGCGGCGGTGTCGCTGTAGTCGGCGATGGTGTAGCCGACGATGGTCGGCACCATCTCGGGGTCGGTTCCCGAAATCTCCACCAGCCCCCGGTGGGCGGCGTACAGGTCGCGGCCTTCGCCGGGTGCGGCTACACCGGCCAGGATTTGGGGCCAAGCGCGATCGGAAGCGGTGGACAGCTGTACCGACTGGGTGATCGCCGCCAGCGCCGCTCCCTGTGGGGTGTGGCTGAATCCGGCGAAGGGTTCCCATTCACCATTGCTGGGGCCGTCGGTGGTGCCGATCGGCACCTCGATCCCGCCGACGGTGATCCACCGGTTGATCTGCGGTGGATCGGTGATCGACAGCTCGGACTCGGGGGTGTGCGATCCTCCGCAGCTGGTGGCAACCAGCGCCACCGCAACCACCGCTGCTCGCGCCCACCGACGCATCATCGTTCGTTCTCCTCGTTGCCGGATTGCTGTTGCTGTTGCATCTGTTCGAGCTGGTCGATGACCGTCGGGGAATGGCCGCTTCCGATCTGCTGGGCTTGGGGCCCTTGGGCGGTGGCCAGCAGGATCGTGGCGATGGTCGCGGCCACGCCGCCGGCGAGGATCGCACCGATGTTCGCCGCGACGAACTCTGCGGCGGTGGGGGATTCGATGCCGGCACCGTGCTTGTGATCCCAGGCCAGCCGTCCGCCGACGAAGATCACTTTGGCCACGCACAGGATGAAGACGATTCCGGCCGCGTACCCGAGCAGCGTTTGGAAGCCGTCGACGACCTCGCCGGGAAGGGGAACAACCCCTTGGGCGGATACCTGCATCGCTTGACCCCCGCCCCTATGCCGCAGAGGTGACGGCGCCGAGGATCTGGTTCGCCGAGATCGCCACGATCGCGCCGACGAGCGAGCCGACGAGCATCTTTGGCGAGTCCCCCGAGCCGTGCTGCCACTTCTCCCAGGCGAACTTGCCGCCCGAGAAGATCAGGGCCGCAACACACGCGAGCGTGACGCCCCACAACAGCCAGTTCAGCAGCTTGAGCAGGCCGTTCGCGCCCGGAGGCACTTCCGGGTTGATGTCGAAATTGACGGCACCCTGCGCGAGATACGCGGTATCTACAACCGTCTGGAGCATGAGTTGTCCTCCGTGTGATTACTGCACCGACCACAAGGTCGGCAGACTCGATTGGATTGCCGTGACGACGCCGACCCCGGCAGCGATCACGTCCTCGGGAACGTCGATGACCGCTCCCTTGGTCTGGATGGGCACGCCGTCGAGGGCGCGCCAGGTGGGAAGGCTCGATCGGGCAGCCGAGGCCAGGAAGCGGTGCCAGCCGATCGACCAGTGCGCCTGCACTGCGCCGGTGACGATCGAACGCAGTTGGCGCACGTCCTTCGGCGGCGCTCCGGCCGCGTTCGCCACGGTCACCAGGCCGAGCAACTCGCAGGCCAGATCGCGGTTGCGGTGTTCGAGGATCAGATCGTGGGCGCTGGACAGACCCTGGATGGTTTCGCGGCAGACCACCACGACATACGGTGATTCGACCTCACGGTCGGTGCCGCACGGCCACTGGTGTTGCGCGTCGTCGGCGAAACTCCAGTATTGGGCCAGGGTGGACACGCCGGATCCGCCGTGCGCGCCGAGCAGCCACACCGCCGGTCCGGGGACGGCTACCGGGTACGGCTCGACCCGAGCCTCGAAACTGATGCGCTCTCTGCTGCTCATGCCAGCTCCTCCGTCCCGGCCCCGTGCTCGGTGTCGTGATGGCCGGCCTCGATGCGGCCGAGGGCGTCGAGCACGTCGGTCCAGGCATCGATCGAGGCCACCGACAGATGCCGGTGATCGACGGTGCCGGGGCGCGCCAGGCTCGCATCGAAGGGAACTTCGACGAACCCGGCGGTCAACGGGGTCAACGCCTCCCGGATCGGGGTCAGATCAACCAGGCGCTGCGGAAGCTGATGCGAAATCGACACCACCGTGCGGGAAAGCACGTCCGGTCCGTAGGTGCGCATCAGCCATTCGAGACCGTCGCGCATCCGGCTCAGCGGTTCGGATCGAGCCGGGGCGACGACGACGATCGCGGCACCGGCGTCGATCAGCGGAGCCAGACGGCGCGAGCGCAACGCCGTTCCGACATCGTGGATACGGGCGAGATGACGATCGGCGAGCAGACTGTCCACCAGCACCGAATCGGAGGATTCGCCGTGACCGACGACCACGGCACCGGCCGTGCTCAGAGCCATGCGTGAACTAAGCTGACGGATCGCCCGGGATGGGTCGATCGGTTCGACACCGACACGATCGAGCAGGTTCCCGCCGCCGAAGGTGCCGTCGATCGCCGCGACCTGCACATCGGTTCCCAGGCGCAGGGCAGTGGCCAGGCCGAAACAGGTCGTGGTCGCGGCCGCTCCCCCGGATCCGGCCACCACGATGGCCGAGAGGTGTTCGGGCTGCTCGATTTTCGGGCTACGGCGAAATGCAACAACGTTGTTCATCGGTTCTCCACGTTCGCGATCTTCACGCCGCCGTCGGCAGGCATGGTGGTGATCCACTGCTTGTGGATGCCTTCGTCTCCCACGGGCGGGAACTTCAACAGCACATCGACCGACCAGCGGTTGGGGTCCTCGGTCGGCAGCACGGTCACGCAGTGCTCGGTCCCGGCCGGAACAGCATCGATGAAGCTCTGAATATCGTTGCCGGGCAGAACCATCAGCTCTGCGACTGCCTTGCCGTCCCGCTGGACGTAGTAGGCGTGCTCGAACGCCTGGATCACCGCCGGACCGGAATCGCGTCCGCCGGGGCCATTGCCGACGATCCGGCCGGGCTCGGTGACCGGGGCGCACCACGGCGGGGCTGCCACCGCCTCGGTCGTGGTGGGGGTCGCCGACGACGAGGCCACTGCGGTGACCGGCGGCAGCGGCGCCTCCGGTTCGTCGGTGCCCGTGCTCATCACGTTCACTACCACCGCGGACATCGCTGCCAGGGCAGCGATACCGCCACCGACGAGCATCCAGCTCCGGGACCGATCGCCACCGGGCTTCGCGGGAGCAGCGACAGCGGTGTCGGTGACCGGCGCAGCGGCGGTCGGCTCGACGAGTTCGGGCGCGGCCGGGGCGCGACGGGGAGCACGGCTGCGACCGATCGCGGACTTGAGTCCCCCACGGCTGCGCTGCGAGATCACCAGCGGTCCTCGCGGAATGTGGGCGCGCACCCAGTCCGGGGCGGTGGCATACGGGTCGTCGCCGGCCTGCGTGTCAGGGTGCGCGGCAGCGCCGGCGCCGTCCGGGTCCTGCGGGATCGGGGCCGGTGCAGTGTCGACGACGGGGGTCTCAGCAGCGCCGATCGGCTCCAGGTCGGTCTGGATGACCGCATCGTCGTCGGATTCCCAGGTGGTCTCGGCAGCGACCGGCTCGAGGTCCGAGTCGGCCACCGCCGCGTCGGCGATCGTCTCGTCCGGGATCGGGAAGTGCACCGATCCGGTGTCGGTGTCTTCGGTGGGAGTCGGTTGCGGCCCGTAGTGCTCGGTTACGTCCGGGAAGAGTGTGCCTCGATTGTCGGTCGACAAAGTGTTTCCCCTCGTCGGGTGGTGGGAGCGGGGCTACCCGCCCCCACCGGAAAACTGTTCGGGCAGGTCAGGCAGGCACGATGCCGTCACCGATCGCGGTGGAGATCATCTCGGCGGCAGTGCCGGCCGAACCGCCGAAGAAGGTGTCCAGAGCGTTGTCCACACCGGCGATCACGCCTTCACCACCGGGCTGGACCTTGACCCACTCACGGACCTGCGAATCGACCTGCGGAGCGGTGTGCACGACGTTGCGGACGGCGTCGGCGGCGGCCTGTCCGACCGGGCCGGAGGACTGCCACTGCTCGACCGTGGAACCGGCCTGCTCGGTGAGCACGTCCTCGCCCACGTCGGGCAGCTGAACCTCGATGGGCTGGCCTTCGTCGTCGCCGGCACCGAAGGCGGTTCCGGCAGCCAGGCCGGCCGCGCCACCGAGTGCTGCGCCGGGGACCGCACCGACCGCAGCGCCGATCGCTGCTCCGGCTGCGGTCCCGGCGACCCCGGTGGTGACCTCGGGCAGCACCGGGATCGGCAGCGGCACCACACCACCGGCGGTGGCACCGGCGATACCGCCGATGGTGCCGCCGATCAGGGCACCGGGAACGGCACCGGCCGCAGCGCCGGCTGCCGCACCGGCCACCGTCGCGCCGATCTGAGCAGCAGCGACACGATCGGCACGGCTGGCTTCGATACCGATCGACTTGTAGAACGTCGCCACGTCCGATCGGATCAGACCGGCGGTGTTGTTGGTGCGCTCCCGGTCGTCGTCGGTGACCCAGTTCGGCTGGTTGAAGTGGAAATCGCCGATCATGATCTTCTCGGGCGGAGCGATGTAGATCGGTTCGGGGGTGACCGGCTGCGGGGCACGCAGCTGAAGCGGGTTGATCGGCGCCGGGGTGGACTGCCGCTCATAGCGGTTGGTGTCGTAGTTGTAGTCCGGCAGCGGCGCGTACTCGCGCTGCTGCGTCGGCGGCGGGGTCCAGTAGATCTGCTTGGCCGGCGGTTTCGGCGCGCTGGTGGTGCCGCCCTGGGTGGACGGTGCCGGGGTGGTCACCCCGCCCTGAGAGGGCAGCTCGACCGGAGCTGCCCAGGCCACACCGGTGCCCGCTGCCACGATCGCGGCGGCCGTGGCGGGCACGACGCTCGCCTTGGCGATCCGTGACGGCCTGTGATGCTTGCTCATCAGTGGTTCTCTCTTCTGTCGAGGCGTGAATCAGTTGAGTTCGGCGGCCGAGATGCCGCCTTGATCGAGCACCGTCGGTCCCGCGTCGACCACAGTCGTGGTGGTCACGGCCGGTTCCGGGGTGGTGGACGTCGCCGTCTGTGACGACGGGGTGGTCGAGGTGGTCGCCGACGGCCGGACCGTCGTGGTGGTCGGCGTCGTCGACGTGGAGGTCACCGTCGTAGAGGTGGTGGAGTCGGCCGCAGCGCTGAGGTCGGATGCCACCGCAGCGAGCCAGGACGCAGCGAACCGGGTCGGGGCCTGCCCGCTGGCGGTGGCCGGGACCGACCCGTAGGAGCCGTGTTCGGCGGCGACATTGCGCACCGTCGTCATCGCCACCAGGTCGAACGCGTCCCGGTTGGCCTTGACCTCGTTCTGCACGACCTGGAACGCCTGCCGCACCAACCGCTGCGAGGTCGCCGGCGGGACCAGCTCGGGCAGCACACTGACCGTCTTGGCCGCGAGCACACCGAAGGCCGCAGCCGGATTGGCCAGCCCAGCCGCCGCGACCGCCGCGATCGTCTCCGGGGTCAGCACCTTCTTGACGACCGTGACCGCCGCGTTGATGCCGATCAGCCCGACCTTCATCAACGCTGCCGTGACTTCCTGCCCCGTCGGCGGCGTCGCCCGAGGATCGGATGCCTCGGCCAGACGCTGCGAAATGGTCTTCTTCGGCTGGACCGAGATCGCCGACAACGCGCTCTTCGGCGCCTGAATGTCCTGGTTGACCACATCGACGGCGGTCTTGAACGCCGTCGACGCCAGCGCCCGTCCGACCGTGGAGATCGCGACGAACGGATCCCCGCCGACCTCGACCTGACCGGCGACATTGACCACCGCCCGCACGACCGGCGCGTTCGCCGGCGCATCACAGGCCAGATCCCCGCCCTGGCACCAGGACAACACCCGCCCCGACAGGCTGCCGTAGCTGCTGGTCAGATCGGCGACCGGCCCGATGCCACCCCCCTCGGGGGCGGTGAACGACACCGACGACAGCGCCTTGACCGCCTCCCCCCTGGTACCGGGAACCGGTGACGGGGCCGTCTGCGGCGTCCCGGGGAACAATCCCGATCCGGGGCTGCGGGTCGGCGCGCCGAACAAGGCACCGGCTGCGACCGAGCGGGCCGGAACAACCCCGGTGCCCTTGCCGACCGACCGCAGGAAGTTCGATGCGGCATGGGCGCCCTGGGAGAAGCCGACCACGGCGAGCTTGGCCGAGGGGCACTGCGAGAGCACCTTCTGCGCCGCCAGGGACAGGTTCTCCTCCCCCGCGGTCACCGACTCCACATACGACTCGGTGCCGCCGGGCGTCAGACCACCGAACGAACCGGGATACGGCACATACGCCCGGTCCACGCTCGCGCCCAGCTGGCGGGCCTGATCGAGCAGCGGCCCCATGATGTTCGCCAGCATTCCGGTATCGACCTTCACCGGCGCATCGGGCGAGGTCTCGGTGGTGCCCTGCATTCCGAGCACGTACAGATCCGGGCAGTCCGAGACCAGCTCTCCAAGCCAGTGCGGTTCATCGCCCGTACTCGACTGGGCATAGGCCGGGGCGGTACCCAGGCCGGCAGTAGCCAGCACAGCTGCCGAAAATGATACGGCTGCAAAGCGTTTGGGCCACGCGCTCATATTCCCCTCCTTCGCGGCTACGACCTTACTCCAGATCGAAGGTATTTCCCACAGTTATTTCCTACAGAATGTCGGCGGTGATTTCCACCTAGCTGCGCATATGCGGCAAAGTTGGTGCGAGAGTTACCGGAGTGGACCCGAGACGGAGGTGAGTGTGCCGCGCCGCGCCCTGTACGGGTTCGATCCCACCCGGCTCACCGAGGTGCGCCGCGAACGGGGCCTGTCCCGCTCCGACCTCGGACGCTTGTCCGGGGTCACGTACAACACCATCCGAAGCTGGGAGACCGGCGAGGGAGCACCGAGCCCGAGTGCGCTCGAACGCGTGGCCTCAGTCCTCGACGTCGCAGTGAGTGAACTTGCCGTCGTGCCGGACGGGGTACAAACCCTGGCGAGCTGGCGGACCCGACAGGGCATGGCGCAGGCCGACATTGCTCACGAACTGGGGTTGTCGAAGTCCACCTACTCCCGTCTCGAACGGGGCGAGCGCCCGTTGACCGATGCCGAATGCCTGAAGCTGGCACGCATCTTCGAGACAACCGAGGAACAGGTGAGAGCGCTGTGGATGCGCGCTCACCGACGGTCGAGCAGACCGACACGGTGACCCCGCCGGCACATTCACCCGCACTCCTGCGTTTCGCCGACCATCCGATCGGAAACCCCCCGAAGGTCAAAATCACGATCGTAATATTACCGTGGTGATAGACGATGGACGTAGAGGAGCCCCCACAGCGGCGAGTCGATTCACGCAGTGGGGGTGGTTGTAGATTTGACAAGCCCGGTTCACCTGGCCGTTGTCGAGATTCACGAGGAGGTCCACCGTGGCGACGTTCGCCGAAAAGCTCCGCTACCTGATCGACAACGTCCACCCCAAGGACCGAGGCCCGTTCACCATGAACGAGATCGTCGATGGCATCCGCAGCAACGGCGGATCCATCACCCAGGGCTACATCTCCATGCTGCTCAACGGTCAACGCCCCAATCCGGGCCTGAAAGTCGCCCAGGACCTCGCCGACTTCTTCCGCGTCCCGCTGCAGTACTTCGCAGACGACGACTCGTTCGAAAAAGCTGTGCGGTACATCTCGTGGGTGCAATCCCTGCGAACCAAGGACGTCGAAGCAGCTGCTCGCACCTACAACCCCTACGACGACGAACCCACCCGGCCCTAATAGGGGAAGTTCACGATCGCGAGATACGTCAACGGCGCAATGACCAGGCCAGTGACGGCACCGACCGCAATTTCTTTCCTCGTGTGATGCTTCAACCTCATCCGGGACCATGCGATCGCCGGCGCGAGAACCAATCCGGTCCACCACCAGGGGGACAGTGCGACCGCGAGGACAGCGACAACGCCGCACCACACCCCCAAGTGCACCGACGCCTTGACGCCGACCCCACTGGTCCAGACTCCGATCCCCACCAGGGTCACCAAGCCCGCGCACGTCAGGGCGATCATCTCTTTCGGCCCCTGGGCTACGAGCTGCACAACGAGCGCCACAAGCACCAGGACGAGGATCGCCCCGATCAACCCATGACGTTCCGAATGCTCCGTCACGTGATGGTTCCCGATCCGATCACGCACCATCCCCCACACGATCAACGCCATCGGCAGCACCCCGGCGAAGAGCGCAACGAAGGCGCCCCAGCCCGGATGACCGATCGCGAAACCGAGAATCAAGCACGACGCGATATTCACCGTCCACGGCGCAGCGATCTCGGTCAACACCCTGGCCACCAGGTCTTTCACTTCCGCATCTCCGCCTTATCGCAGAGGTGAATATCCTGGAACGCCCTACCGACGGCGCGCACCCACTTGACCGCATCGAACCCCACCGGGGGCCGCAACCCATCGACCCCGATGCCCCCGGACTCGCCGGTGTCCACCCACCGCGCGATCGACTCCGGAGTCGCAGGCACCCCATGTTCGGGCAACTTGTCCACATCGGCCTGCATCGACAGCGCATCGAGCACCTCATTCGCCCGGTCCGCGGTACGCCGGGACGGATCGAACGAAGCCCACGAGCCCCGGATCACCCCCGGCCAGCGTTCCTTCACCACCACCGTGTACAGCTCCGCGAAGTCCCGACGCTGCTTCTGACTCCGGAACACGCCCTCGATAGAGGACCACAGCAGCCCGAACGTGGTCAGAACCGCTCCGATCAGAGCCAGCTGGGTCGTCAGATCCAGCGCATACGTCGAGGTCTCGACCCACCCGAGGCGCGCAGCGACGATGTATCCGCCCCGAATCCACGCATACGATGCCAGCACAGCAACCCCACAGGCCAGGATCGCCAGCCCCCGCCCTGAGGGCGTGCCCAGATCCCAACCTAGCAACACGACCACAGTGATGACGGTGCACAGCACGGCTGCCACCCCCATCACGAAGGCCGCGGAGTCGGCATAGCCCGGCAGATGCACGTAGAGCTCGTCGAACTGGTAACCATCGGTCGCCTGAGGAGCGTCCTCCGCCGAGAAGAACAACGCGACCGCCACCGCGGTTGCAGCCGCCGCTCCTGCCGACAGAGGTGCGATCCACCGCCGCTGACGATCCACGTCGGGCACCCGAAGCGCCACGATGATGATCGACGCGCCGAGACAGATCCCGAAGAAGATCCCGTGCTTGACCGCCGACGTTGCGTTCGCAACCCCCACGGCCTCGCTGATGAGCCGATCGACCGCACCGACATTCACCGTCGTGTGCAGCGCCATGAAGATGAACACCACAGCGGTACCGAGCGTCAGAACCGAGCGCGAAGTGCGCCAACGCCACAACCGAGTGAGAGCCACCCACCACAACAAGACCGACACGACGATCGAAGCCAACACCGCTACAACGCCTCGTTCAGCAACGATCGAATCCGAGCCGACCGAGCCCCACCTGCCCCGGCAATCCGCCGACACAACTCCGACGCGAACGCCTCCGCCTCCACCTCGAGGCGCCGCCGAGGCTCGTCGAGACCGTCGAGCTGGCCACACTCGCGCAGCATCAAACTGGCCATGTCATGCCACTCCGGGGGAAGCGTCCGTTTTGCAGTCTCCAACGCGGGCACCCCCCTGTGGCCCAGCAGCATGTGCCCGAATTCATGAGCAACGGTCCGATCGGGAGTCGCGACCCACGGGGCGTAGTGAATCTCGTCCCGTTCCGGGTAACTGCGCCAGACCCCAAAGACGCCAGGGGCGAGATCGTCACTACGGAGCACTTGCAAGGGACGGTCACGGAGCCGCTCGATCGTCGGAATCAGCCCGAAGACGGACGCTGCTTCATGCCCCCGCGCATGTGCAAGTAGTTCGCTCACTACACCCACTACCGGGTCCATAGACGCCCTCCCATTCCTCGGCGCCTCACATCGCTCTATAGAGAACTCGGCACACAACAAGTCGAGGGGTCGCAGCAATCGCGTCGACAACCGACATCCCCCCGACGGAACATCGGCGAATCCGGAGATTCGACCGTGGGCATCGTACCGAGTTCTACGGGCTCGAAATGTGATCTGTGGCACCACGTCTGCAGATGTGCGCACGACACGATCGCCCCTCCCCCGCCACCCCGTCGTGGTAGGCGGCCCTACCCATCCATCCCGGAGAAGGTCAGCAATGCTGGCATACCTTTTCGTTTCTTCTGTTGGCCGGCCTTGTCAGCAATGCCATCGACCCCTCTCCCATAAAGGATCGGGAGGAGCCGGGTGATCAGGCCCTTTCAAATAGGCGTTCCGCGTCTCGTGCATGCACTGCGTGCAATGCGTGTGCGTCACGCAAGTGAGCTACGCGTGCAGAGCAATCAGTGGATGCATCGCATGCGTCGCGTGTATTGCGTGCATGGCATGCACTGCGTGCACGCAATGCACATGTTGCGTATGGTGCACGGCGTGTCTGCAACGCAAGCCACGCGAGATACGCAAGGATTGCACCGTAGGCACGCCACGCACGGCACGCCTGCAACGCAAGCCACGCGAGATACGCAAGGATTGCACCGTAGGCACGCCACGCACGGCACGCCTGCAACGCAAGCCACGCGAGATACGCAAGGATTGCACCGTAGGCACGCCACGCACGGCACGCCTGCAACGCAAGCCACGCGAGGAACGCAAGGATTGCACCGTAGGCACGCCACGCACGGCACGCCTGCAACGCAAGCCACGCGAGGAACGCAAGGATTGCACCGTCGGCACGCCACGCACGGCACGCCTGCAACGCAAGCCACGCGAGGAACGCAAGGATTGCACCGTGGGCACGCCACGCACGGCACGCCTGCAACGCAAGCCACGCGAGGAACGCAAGGATTGCACTGTCGGCACGCCACGCACGGCACGCCTGCAACGCAAGCCACGCGAGGAACGCAAGGATTGCACCGTGGGCACGCCACGCACGGCACGCCTGCAACGCAAGCCACGCGAGGAACGCAAGGATTGCACTGTCGGCACGCCACGCACGGCACGCCTGCAACGCAAGCCACGCGAGGAACGCGCCGTGATGCAACACGGACTCGGATCATCGACTGAAAGGTGCGCAATGCAACCACGCAAGATCGCCATTGCCAATCAGAAGGGCGGCGTGGGCAAGACTGCAACAGCACTCGGCCTGGCCAGTGCTGTGTCAGCGAAAGGGGGCAAGGTCCTTGTCGTCGATGCCGACTCTCAGGGCAATGCCACCAACGGCCTCGGTGTGACCCTCGAAGGCGACATGCTCACCACCTACCACCTGATGAACCAGACCGTCGAAGGTGGCGCAGCAAATGCCGTCATAGCGACCGACTGGGGCGGAGTCGACCTGATTCCCGCAGACGAGGAGCTCGGCAAAATCGAGTCCGATGGCTCAAACGACCTGGTCTTCCGCCTCGATGTCGCCTTCGAAGGCCTGGATCTGAGTCCCTACGACGTCGTGCTGTTCGACTGTCCACCAAGCTTGGGCAAGGTCCTGTTCGCCGTCCTCATCGCTTGTGACGGGGTGGTAGCTGTCACCGAACCGACGATCGACAGTGTGCATGGTGTCGAACGCCTCGACGAAACCATCCGTACGGTGCGCAAACGTGCCAACCCTCGCCTCAACTTCGACAAGATCGTCCTCAGCCGCCGCCGCGGCACCGCCGAGCACAACTTCCGGGAGACCGAGCTGCGGGAGGTCTATGGCGATCTCGTAGCCCGCACGATCATTCCGGAACTGGCGACTCGTCAGGACGCACACAGCGCACGGACACCCATCCACCAATTCCGAGGTGGTCGCGCGATTTCTCTCCAAACCGCCTACAGCGATCTTCTTGCCGAACTGTCTCTCACCACTGGAGGTGCATCGTGACCGCACAACGTCAGCCGGCGATCCGCAAGACCCACCCCGCCGAAGAACTGCCCGAACGCCCCACGCGCATCGAGCAATCAACGCCCGCGCCGACCCCAGTACCTGCACGTTCGGTCACGCCGTCAGTGACGGGAAGCGACACCGATCCGGCAGAGGGCCTGTCGGCGACGCACAACACGCGAATCCGTCCGAGCATCAAGGCGCGGCTGCGTAGGGGAGTGGACAAACTTCGCTACGAGACGGGAGACCGAACCATCAGCGAGGCGTCGATTACCGACAAAGCGCTGCAGGAGTACCTCGACAAGCACGGACTCTGACGTAGCACTACGACCCCCAGCACTGCGTGCGTTGCAGGCCCGCGACGCACGCAGTGCAGGTCCCCTACGCGGCTGCAACCGCAAGGGGACCGTTGACCAGGACTACCACCCGTCAGGAAGGACACCATCCCGTCATGCCCGACGATACAACCCCGCCCGCAACCGCGTTGCGAACCGAGTTGCCCGTGAGCCGACAGATGACACTGGCGTTGGTGACCGTGGCCGCCATGACCCTGTTCATCGCAGCGCTGTCCTTCATCCTGTCGTTCGATGCACTTCGAGCCCTGGCGATCGAGGTCGGTGTGCAACCGGGACGAGCATGGATGGCGCCGGTTGCCATCGACGTTGCCCAAGCTGCTGCAACCGCCGGCTATGTCATCTTCCGCATCTCCGGCCGCGGCCGATACACCCTTGCGTACTGCGCCACGTTGGCCGTGGTGACGGTGTTGTTGAGTGTGGTCGGCAACGCCTTCCATGCCTGGCAGACAGCTGAGCGCAACCTTGCCCGAGTTGCAGCAGGGGAGGACCTCGGGTTCGTTCCGCAGGTCCCCTGGATCGGAGCGCTGTTTGCCGCGATTTTCCCGCTGCTGTGGCTTGCGTTGTTCCACTTGTTCGTGATGATGATCCAGCGCAACCAACCCTCTCCCGGTACTCCGGCGCTTACCAACACCGTGGCGCCCGCTTCGACTGTCTTTGCCACCGCGCCTCGGATCGCGGTGCGTCCCGAGCCTCGTGCTCCCGGAGACGGCGCAACCGCTGACGGCGGTCTGGCAACCCCTCACAGCGCCGCGCACGCACCGTTGCAGGGCGGGCCCGTGACCGAACAGAGCGATGCAACTGCTTCGGGAACCACCTTCGCCTGCAACTCGGTTGTCGAGCCGACAACAATGGAACAACCTGCGGTGTCCGTCACGCGCAACGGATATGCGCAGACCCAGGAGGGATTGCTTCGATTCCTCGCTGACTCCGAGTTCCACGAGACCGTGCAAGTCGTGGCATCGATGATGATCAAGTCCCCGCAACTGCGGCAGATCGATGTTGCTCACCGATTGCAGATCGACAAGTCCACCGTCAGCCGGCGGTGGCGGCAGTTCTGTCAGGCGGCCGAAACCGAGGGGTTCCTGGTCCCGCCATTGCCTGCAATCGAGACCGCTGATCCGGTGAAAGAGCCCTCCCTCGTCTAGACCTCCGTCTCGGAACCTTGCCCAAGCGGCGGCGGAGAACGCTGTCCGCCGCCGCCTATGCGCTGCGACCGGCAGATTGTGCGGAAGGTCGGGGCGGTGACGATGAGGATGGAGCTGGAATGCCGAAGAGAGATGCCGTGTACTTCATCGACGGCCGTCGCATTCGGTCGCTTGAGGATTTTCTCTCTGTTGTGGGCGAAGCAGTATCGGGGCCCGGTGGGTATTTTGGTCGCAATCTGGATGCCTTCGCTGACTGTCTGACCGGCGGATATGGCACACCCGAAGACGGGACGTTTCGTTTCGTCTGGCAGTACAGTCGCGAGTCACGCTCAGCTCTCGGGTACGCAGAGACTGTTCGCCAGCTTGAGATCCGGTTCGAGCAATGCCATCCCGACAACAAGGCGAGGGTTCACCGAGAGTTGGACCGCGCGATCGCTGCCGAGGGGCCGACAGTGTTCGATTGGCTTGTGGATATTTTCGAGTTCCGCAACGTCGAACTCGAACTTCAGTAGGAGAACGCCTTTGCTAAGGCATCCGTCCTTCAAGTCGGTCGCGCCGGAGTAAGGGTCGTCGCGAGAGGATCTCCGCTGTCCTGTACGGATCTGACCTCAACCTCGCTGGTCCGGACACTTTTCAGGTCCCGCTACTGACATGAAATCGAGAAACCGACACCGGAAAAGAAGCCCGTTGTCGAGATGCAGCGAAGACTGACCGGAAACGCTGCTGCAGATCGACAGCTAACGGGCGTGGTGACAGCGCTCGTCCATGTTGGTGCAGTCCGACGCTTACACGATGCGCCCCTACCGAGGTGTACGCCGCGTAAGGCTCCACCCGGTCCGGTGAACGAGCGTCCCGACCAGTGCTCCCAGCACGCCACTGCCGAAAACCAGTGCGGCCATGTACCCGAAGGGCGAGGGGGAGTCGATGCGGACGGACGCGAAGTCGAGCGACTGGTAGCCGGCGGTGTAGAAGTCGAACGGTTGCGAGGCGAAGCCCCACAACACGGCAGCGCCAGCGATCCCGCACATCACACCGAACCCGGTGAACACCAGCACAGTCAGGATTGTCGACCTCGGCCGCGGCTTCATGATCCGTCCGTCGCCGAGCCGCCGGCTCCGTCCGTCGAGGGCGGGATGTTCTCCGGGATACCGTAGCCCGGCATCTCCCACAGTGGTGCGGGTTCGAGGACGCTGTCGTCGTCGGGCCACAGCCGCAGACGCCACACATCCCCCGGGGTGGTCGAACCGGGCCAGCCGTAGTTGACGAAACCACGGCCGGACACCTGCACCCCATACTGCCCGGGCGGCACCGCAACGGTGACCGGCTCGGTGGTCGGGGACGACAGGCTCAGCATCCCGGACCCGTCGACTTCGAGGCGGTCTTCGCTGACCTGCTGCCACTCCGAACGATCGGCTGCGGGGCGGCGGCCAAAGACCTGCACGTCCACGCGCATCTCGAAGTTGTTCTGATGCGGGCACAGCACCACAACCATGGTGCCGTCGCCGGCGCTGGGCTGCTTCGCCTGGGCGTGTTCGAGCAGCTCGAGCTCGTTGTCGATGTCCCCGAGTCCTCCGTCGAGACAGAACTGCCCATAATCCATCGCCAGTACCACCGTCGATTCCGCGACCGGGCTCGTCTGTGCGTTCATGGCGGTGATCTTGACACGCCTACCCGACAACCTTGCGGTTCCGCGCCGATGATCGCAGCCGCCGCCCATCGAAACAGCGATCTCGATCGGTGCACCCCGAAGCAGCGGGCGGATTGACAGGCTACTTTCACAGAAAGTAGGTGACGCTGACTGCTCTTCGTGCGAATAAGTGCAGGCACAAGCGGTTTCGACCCAAGTGATCGTGGTCGATCCAGGCGGTCGGGCTTGTCCATTTTCCCTGCATCTCAACACCTACTGTCGAGATGCAGTGAAGATTGACAGGACACGCCGCTACAGATTGACAGAGGCTCGGTGAGACGAGAGCGCCGGTCAAGGTGTCATTCCAGGAAACCGCAGCTCAGAAGCCTTATAAAGCTGTAGTCGGCCCAGTTAATCTGCCCCGCCCATCTCGCTCATCTTCGCTGCATCTCGACAAAGCTAAAACGTATGAATGGTATAAATCGGGCGAGCTTGGGTGTGTCACTCATGGTTTGTACGGCGTTGGTGCTGCTAATTGCCATTAGCGCACCATCACCGTCAAAACCCCTGCTGAGCGCGTTTTCCGGTGGAAACCTGTCCGAACGGGGCGGTAGGCTCCCGTTCCGTGCCCGACGACCTGATCCACCGCCGCCCGGACGACGTTTCCGCGCCTGTCCCGACCTCGTCGGACCCAGCCGCGCCGTCCGTGCCGGTGTTACCGACTGAGACCCTCACGCAGGTGGCCGGGGCGGCGTCGCGGTCGCGCGCAGAGTCGACGCGCCGCAACTACACCGCCGACTGGGCCCGGTTCACCGCCTGGTGCCAGCGCGAAGGACATGGCGCGTTGCCGGCGCATCCGCTCACCGTCGCCGCCTACCTCCTCGACGCGGCGTCGACCGTGACTGAGGCGGGGGAGCGGGCCTACTCCCCGGCGACCCTGGCGCGGTGGGTGGCCGGGATCGGCTACCACCATCGCCGCGCCGGTCATCCCGCCCCCGGGGCGGACGAGCTGGTCACTGCGACCCTGTCCGGGATCCGCCGGGACTACGCGGCGGCGGGGGAGCGGCCCCGGAATCCGCGGGCGCCGCTGCTCACCGCCGACGTCGTCACCATCGTCGAGAAGATGCGGGCGGACTGCGGCGGCTGGGCCGCGGAGGTCCTCGAACGCCGCGACTCCGCCATCTTCTTGTTGGGGTTCGCCGGGGCGTTCCGCCGCGGCGAACTCGTCGCACTGACCTGCAACGACGTGTCCTTGCATCGGCTCGACGGCCTGCACATCCGCCTCCGCAAATCGAAGACCGATCAGGAAGGCCGCGGCACCGTCCGGGCCTTGCCGTTCACCCACTCGCATGCGAGTTGCCCGCCGTGTGCGTGGCTGCGGTGGGCGCAGGTCGTCGCCGCCTTCGACTCCGGGGGCCGTCCCGCCGTGATCCGCCTGCTCCGGAACGCGGAGCCGTTCGAGGCGCACGTGTGCCGGGGACTCCGGCCGCGCATGGTCCCGGCGTCGCCGTGGTTGCGGGCGATCCGGAAGAACGGCAATCTGTCCGAGACCGCGTTGTCGGGGGCGGCGGTGCACCAGGTGATCCGTCGTCGCGCCGAGCAGGCCGGTTACGACCCCGAGATCGTCCAACAGCTCGGTGGGCATTCGTTGCGAGCGGGGTTCGTCACTCAGGCCTTCCGCAACGGCGCGTCCGCGCACGCGATCATGCGCCAGACCGGGCACAGCACCCCCGCCATGCTCGAAACCTACGCTCGCGAACACGCCCCGCTCATCGGGAACGCTGTGACGAATCTCGGGTTGTGACTGCGATGACCAGCATCGGACGAGACGACATCCGCCGCAACGATGTTCACGATGCCGCCCTGGGCCTACGCATCCCGAGTCGCTACCGGCACGACTGGGCATTGTTCGCCGACTGGTGCGCGGCCGCCGACCACCATCCGATCCCCGCCGCACCCGACACCCTGGCACTGTTCCTGCACGAACACCCCGCCGCGGACGCGACCCAGCGGCGCCGTCTGTCGGCGATCAACGCCGTCCACACCGATCACGGCTACCCCGCCACCGGGCGAACCGAGACGGTGCGGCGGCACCTCGATGCCACCCGCGCTTCGCGTCTCGACCGGCTCGGGCGCCTTCTGATGCAGAAAGCGGTCGAGCTGCCCAGCGCCGGGTGGCCCAGCGGACTGTTCGGCCGCCGCGACGCCCTGCTGTTGGTTCTCGCCGCGACCGGTATGAGCTTTGTCGACATCACCCGGCTGCGCCGCCGTGACCTCCGCCTCGACAGTGGCACCCTGGTGGCCACCATCCGGACCGGTGAACGGTTCCGTCTCCCACCGGATCCCGAGACCGGGGACAACCCTGCGGTGGGGATCTACCGGCGATGGGCGGAGATCCAGACGTTCCTCGACCAATATCCCGGCACGCATCTGCTGCGCCATCACCTCACCGATCCCATCGAGATCATCGCGGACCCGTTGGATGCAGAGCAGGGCCGGCAACCACTGTTGTGTCCGATCGACCGCTGGGGACACCTCCCGCACGCACACCCGATGACCCCGCAGTCGGTGTCGATGCTGGTACGGGCACACCTATCCGGCCGCGCTCCGACGCGGAAGGTGTTGCCCGTTCCCCCACAGGACGAGGTCGACGCCCGGATCGAACCCGACCTCGTCCTCGATTCCGGTTACTACGAGCGCGGCATCGCCGCTCGTCGCCGCGACCACGAGAGCCTCGACAACCTCACCGATGTTTTCGATGACATCGAAGCGCGTACCGATGCGCTCCTCGGGGACCTGATAGCGGTGCTGGAGGGATGCTGAACCAGTACTCACCTCGGCTGAGCTGGTGCACGTCGGCACGCAGGCTGGGAGGGCCGAGATGGGACGGGCGCCGACTGAGCGGCGTCCTGGAGGCGACTCCCGTCCCCGATCGGTTTGTCGAGGTGGCACGATTCAATGCAGGTTCGAACGATCCGCAGGCACGACAGGAAGGCGACCGTGGCGCTCAAGAAGTCCGATCTGTACTCGTCGTTGTGGGCAAGCTGCGACCAGCTCCGCGGCGGGATGGACGCCAGCCAGTACAAGGACTACATCCTGACGCTGCTGTTCGTGAAGTACGTGTCCGACAAGGCCAAGACCGATCCGAACAGCCTGATCGACGTACCGGAGGGTGGCTCGTTCGACGACATGCTCGCCGCCAAGGGTGACAAGGAGATCGGCGACCGCTTCAACAAGATCATCGCCTCGCTGGCCGAGGCCAACGGTCTGCGCAACGTCATCGACCAGGCCGACTTCAACGACGAGGAAAAACTCGGCAAGGGCAAGGAGATGCAGGACCGGCTCTCCAAGCTGGTCACCATCTTCAACGACCTGGACTTCCGCGGTTCCCGCGCCGAGGGCGACGACCTGCTCGGCGACGCCTACGAGTATCTGATGCGCCACTTCGCCACCGACTCCGGCAAGTCCAAGGGCCAGTTCTATACCCCCGCCGAGGTTTCTCGCATCCTCGCCAAGGTTGTCGGCATCGGACCGCACACCCGCCAGGATCACACCGTCTACGACCCGGCCTGCGGGTCCGGCTCGCTGCTGCTCAAAGCCGCCGCCGAGGCCCCGCGCGGCATGACGATCTACGGCCAGGAAAAAGACAACGCCACCTGGGCGCTGTCGAAGATGAACATGATCCTGCACGGCAACGAGATCGCCGAGATCGAGAAGGGCGACACTATCACCAGCCCGCAGTTCACCCGCAACGACCAACTGCGGACCTTCGACTTCGTCGTCATGAACCCGCCGTTCTCGGTCAAATCCTGGAGCAACGGACTCGAGCACGACTACGGCCGCTTCGAATACGGCCGCCCCCCGGAGAAGAACGGCGACTACGCCTTCCTGCTGCACGCGCTCAAGTCCCTCAACAGCACCGGCAAGGCCGCGATCATCCTGCCGCACGGGGTGCTGTTCCGCGGCCACGCCGAGGCGACGATCCGCCGCAACCTGCTCCAACACGGCTTCGTCAAAGGGGTCATCGGGTTGCCGGCGAACCTGTTCTACGGCACCGGCATCCCGGCCTGCATCGTCGTCCTCGACAAGGAGAACGCCCCGGCCCGCACCGGGGTGTTCATGATCGACGCCTCCAAAGGCTTTATGAAGGACGGCAACAAGAACCGCCTGCGCAGCCAGGACATCCACAAGATCGTCGACACCTTCACCAAGCAGATCGAGATCGACCGCTACTCCCGAATGGTGCCGCTCAGCCAGATCGCCGATCCGAAAAACGACTACAACCTCAACATCCCCCGCTACATCGACTCCTCCGAACCCGAAGACCTCCAGGACCTGCACGCCCACCTCCACGGCGGCATCCCCGACCGCGACCTCGACGCCCTGAGCGACTACTGGGACGCCTTCCCCCAGCTACGCGGTCACCTCTTCACCCCGAACCGTCCCGGCTACAGCGACCTGGCCATCGACGTGAGCCAGGTCCAGCAGGCCATCCTCGACTCCACCGAGTTCCGCAAGTTCACCGATGAAGCCCGCACGCTGACCACCGACTGGTTCGCCGCGCACCGCAACACACTTGCAGCCATCGACACAGACACCACACCGAACGACCTGATCGCCACCCTGGGCGATGACTTGCTGGCCCGCTTCAAACCCATCCCACTGCTCGACGAATACGACATCTACGAACAGCTCATGACCTACTGGCACGAGGTCATGCACGACGACGTCTACCTGATCATGGCCGACGGCTGGCTCGCCGCCGCCCAACCCCGCCAAACGATCGAGGACAAGGACCGCAAGCTCTCCGAAACCCCCGACCTGGTCGTCGGATCCGGGCGCAGCGCCATCAAATACAAGACGGACCTCATTCCCCCGGGACTGATCGTCGCCCGCTACTTCGCCGACGCAAAGGCCAGAATCGACGACCTTACCGCCTCTGCCGACGAGGCCACCCGCGCCGTCGAGGAATACCTTGAAGAACACGCCGTCGAGGACGGACTGCTCACCGACGCCATGGACGACGACAAAATCTCCAAAGCCCTCGTCACCGCCCGCCTGAAGGCAACCAAGAAGAATGGTGATCCCGACGAGATCGAAGCACTGCAGCAGGCGATCGAGCTGTACAACACCGAAGCCGCCACCAAGAAAACCCTCAAGGACGCCCAGAACGACCTCGACCTCGCCACTCTCAAAAAGTACGGCGACCTGACCGAGAACGACATCAGGACACTCGTGCTCGACGACAAATGGCAGTCAACCATCAAGCGCCGTATCACCGGTGAAGTGGAAGCACTCACGCTTGACTTGGTGGCCCGCATTCAACAACTTGGCGAACGCTACGCCGAGACCGCTGACGATCTCGATGCTGAACTCCAGAAGCTCGATGGCAAGGTCACACGCCATCTCGTCGATATGGGGGTCGAATCGTGACTGCATCAGCGAGGTGGGAACCGCGGCGTATAGGCGAACTCGTCGCGCTCACGAGCGGGCAGAGTCCGTCTGCTTTCAAGTTCGGCACAGGAGGCACTCCGTACTACAAGGTCGATCAGCTGGGACGGTCTCAGAAGTACCTCACGCGAACCTCAACCCCGTACTTTTCGGCAACCCTGCCCACCGTTCCTGCGGGAAGCGTCTTGATCGCGAAACGGGGCGGAGCGATCGCGCTCAATCGCGTCCGATTGCTCACCGAGCCAAGCTTCATGGATACGAATGTCATGGCTCTCACGCCCGGCACCGAGATTGACTCGGAGTTCCTCTATTACTGGCTTGGTCATCGCGGGCTGTGGGATATTGCGGATGTAACGTCCGTTCCTCAGATCAACAACAAGCACATCATTGAGGTTTTCTCACCAGAGAGTCACCGACGACAGCAAAGACATCCGAACGGTGTGGCGTGAAAAGAGGACGTGGGGTCCTGCCTGGTAGGGATTGTTTCGAGCAAGAAGCAACCCGGAGCAGGACCCCACGTGATTACCTATCGTGCCACGCTCGACGTACCCGAGCACACCCTGACCTTCGTCGCCCGTATCCTCGCTGCCCACCGCCGCAGGACCGATCGCCGACCGTGGCAGCGGGCCGCGACCGTCTACGTCCAGGCTCTGATGGTGCTGCGCTGGTTCCGCGACGGCACCGACGTCGCCACCCTGGCCCGCGATGCCCGCATCTCGCAGGCCACCGCCTACCGGTATCTCCACGAAGGTATCGACGTGATCGCCGCGCACGCCCCGAACCTGCACGACGTGCTCGAACGTGGGATCGAGTCCGGCTGGGAGCATGTCTGTCTCGACGGCACCCTCATCGCCTCGACTCGCTGCCGGGAGCGTTCCGAGTCCGGGCACGACGTGTGGTACTCGGGTAAACATCGCCGCCATGGCGGCAACGTCCAGGTCCTGACCGATCCGACCGGCTACCCGATCTGGGTGTCCGAGGTTGCCCCCGGTTCGGTGCACGACCTCACCGCTGCTCGTCGGGGCGGGATCCTCGGCGCCCTCTACCACGCTGCCGCCGGCGGGATGCCCACCCTCGCCGACAAGGGGTACACCGGTGCCGGGATCGGCGTCCACGTCCCGACGAAAGGCCACGGTCTCGATGCCGGCGCCCGCTGCCGCAACACGCTGCTGTCTGCGATGCGCGCTCCGGCCGAACGCGCGAACGCGCTGCTGAAGACCCGGTGGAAGGCGCTGCAGCGAATCAGTCTATGTCCGTGGAGGATCGGCTCGATCGCTGCTGCCGCCCTCGTTCTTCTTCACCTACAAGCGCCGGCCTGGTGAGAAAACCTCATTCCGTTAGAGATCGAGCTGCCGACGATCGTCGAGCAGCTCAGAATTGTCTCTGCCTTACGTGATGCTGACGATCTGATCTCGACCCTCGAACGTCTCATATCCAAGAAGGAGGCGATCAAGCAGGGCATGATGCAGCAGCTCCTGACCGGCCGCACACGCCTACCAGGATTCGAAGACGAATGGTCGGAAATCCGGCTCGGTGATCACGTGAACTATGTAAAGACAGTGGCCCTCTCGCGGGCGCAACTTGATGCGAAGTCATCATTAAAGTACCTCCACTACGGAGACATCCACACTCGATCTTCTGTGCTGCTCGACGCGGCATCAGAAGACATGCCGCGCGCGAATGCGAAGCTCGCCGCGCGGGCAGGGCTGCTACAGCGCGGCGACGTTGTGTTTGCAGACGCCTCTGAAGACCCGGCAGGAGTTGGTAAGTCGGTTGAGATCACGGGTACTCCAAATACTGGAGTTGTTCCCGGGCTTCATACGATCGCCGCACGCTTCGATAAGTCTGTGCTTGCCGACGGGTTCAAGGCATACCTCCAGTTTATTCCATCGTTTCGCGATCAGTTGTTGCGCCTAGCAGCTGGAACGAAGGTGTTGGCTACGACCCGTTCCTACATTTCGAGTATCACGCTGACGCTTCCCGACATTGCCGAGCAGGGGGTAATAGCTGAGGTTCTGCGGGACGCCGATCGAGAAGTCGAAGTTCTCCGCGTTCGCCTGGCCAAGGCGCAGGACATCAAGGCTGGCATGATGCAGCAGCTTTTGACCGGTCGTACGCGTTTGTGGACCGTTCCCGCTCTGGTGGACACCCGGAGATGAGCGGTGAGTTCCCCCAAGATAGAGGGAGCGGATTATGGGATCTACTCGTCGGAGCTTCACTGCCGAGTACAAGGCCAACGCGGTAAGTTTGGTCATCGATGATGGCCGTGCGATCGCCGAAGTTGCACGCAGTATCGGCGTTCACGAGATGACGTTGGGGAAATGGGTGAAGAAGACTCGAGACGAGGGAAACGGTGAGTCTGACCGCCCGTTGAATGAGGACGAGCGGGCGGAACTCGAGCGCCTTCGCGAAGAAGTGAAGCACGCCCGGATGGAGGTGGAGTTCGCAAAAAAAGTAGCGACCTGGTTCGCGAAAGACCCGCGGTGAAATTCGCGGCTATCGCGGACTGGGCTGAATCCGATTCATATCCGGTCACGTTCATGTGTGCTCAACTCGGCGTATCGACTTCTGGCTACTACAAGTGGCGCGGCAAGTCGCGCTCAGCTCGAGACCTCCGAGACGACGAGTTAACAGCGCTGATCGAGTACCACTACGAGCACCTCAACGGCCGTCCCGGCGTTCGGCGCATGCGTGCGGAACTCGCCGCCGGCGGCCACCGGGTCTCGCACAAGCGGGTGTGGCGGCTCATGAAGGTCGCAGGTCTGGAAGGCCGCCACCCGAAGGCGTGGAAACGCACCACCGTCGCCGGAGACAGCCCCGTTGGGGCACCTGACCTCATCGGCCGCGACTTCACGGCGGCCGAGGCGAACACCAAATGGTGCGGCGATATTACTTACGTACGGACCTGGAACGGCTGGGCGTACCTGGCCACCGTCATCGATCTGCACTCCCGGATGGTCGTCGGATGGGCCGTGGCCGACCACATGCGAACCGAGCTGGTCACCGACGCACTGGACATGGCCATCGCTCGTCGTCGACCACCCGGAAAAGTCATATTCCACAGCGATCGCGGAACTCAATACACGTCCACCGACTTCGATAAGTACTGCACGAAAAACAATATCCGACGATCATTGGGGCGCACTGGCATTTGTTTCGACAACGCGGTCGCAGAATCATTCTTCGCGAGCTACAAGAAGGAACTCATTCACACGCGCCCGTGGCCCACTCTAAAAGCACTCAAAAAGAGCACATTCACCTGGATTGAGGAGTACTACAATAGGGCCCGACGACATTCCACACTGGGCTATTTGACACCAGCCGAGTTTGAACTAGGATTCAGAGACATATACGAACTCGCCGCTTAATTGCAGTGGCCACTTTAGCGGGAACACTCCATTGCCTGCGGGGTCCGACGGGTGAGTGTTGGTAAGTCAGTGCGTTTGTTTCTGGCTGATGGCACGCCGGGGGGGTTGTTGACGGCGGAGATCATGAATTGGACCGGTCATGTGGTGGCGGCGCCGCGGTCGGATCTGGCGGCCTTGTTGAAGCGTCCAGAAACTAGTCGCACCGGTATCTACATCCTGCTCGGAGACGATCCGGACAGCTTGGGTGGGCAGCTGGCGTATATCGGTGAGGGCGATGACGTCAGTGCACGGCTGTATCAGCACGCCCGCTCGGAGGATCAGCGGGGGAAGGATTTCTGGGACCGGGCGATCGTGTTGACCAGCAAGGACACCAACCTGACCAAGGCGCACGCCCGCTATCTGGAGAGCCGGTTTCTCACCCTCGCGGTGCAGGCCGGCCGGGCCCGGTTGACCAATGGCACAAATCCGCCGCCGATCGCGTTGCCCGAGGCGGATGTGTCGGACATGGAGTACTTCGTCGAGCAGGCCAAGATCGTGCTGCCGGTGCTCGGGGTGAACATCTTCCGAGCGCCAATCACAGCTCCCGCCGTTGCGAATCCGGAGACCGTGGCCCGTCGGAGCGAGTCGCCGGTGTTCGAGATGACGCTGCGCAAGTTCGGTATCACCGCCCGGGCCCGGGAGGTCGACGGAGAGTTCACCGTGCTGGAAGGCTCCGGTGCGCGGCTGACGTGGACCGGAGCGGAGAGCCACAGCTACGTGAGTTTGCGGGCGAAATTGGAGCAGGATGGCACCCTCGTCCCAGCTCCGGACGGTTCCTTGATGCGGTTTGTCCGCAATCATGTGTTCGCTAGTCCGAGCGCGGCCGCGGCGATCGTCGCCGGTCGCAGCGCCAACGGCCGCAAGGAGTGGGTGATCGAGGGACGCCGCACCACCTACGGTGAGTGGGAAACCGAAGGCATCGATGCGGCCATGACACAAGGGGCGTAAGGGATGAGTGACGTCGGGCAGATCGAGCGCAAGACCCAGGACCGGGTGGTGGCGCTGTTCCGCGACCAGCTGGGCTATGAGTATCTCGGGAACTGGGCCACGCGTGCCGGTAACGCAAACATCGAAACCGCGTTGCTGACCGCCAGCCTGAAGGCCCGCGGGTACGACGCCCCGCTCATCAACCGGGCCCTTGATCAGCTCGGCAAGGCCGCGGCGGTCGGGGCCGGGCATGGTCTGTACGAGGCGAACCGGGAGGTGTATGGGTTGCTGCGCTACGGGGTGAAGGTGCGCCCCGGGTTCGGTGAGCAGACCGAGACGGTGTGGCTGATCGACTGGAAGAACCCGCACGCAAACCATTTCGCGATCGCCGAGGAAGTCACCGTCGCCGGGCAGCACACCAAACGCCCCGACCTCGTGCTGTACGTCAACGGGCTGGCCCTGGCCACCCTGGAACTCAAACGCTCGAAGGTGGCGGTGTCGGAGGGGATCCGGCAGACCATCGGTAATCAGCGCCCGGAGTTCATCGGCTCGTTCTTCTCCACGGTGCAGTTCGTGTTCGCCGGCAACGACGTCGAAGGCCTGCGCTACGGGGTGCTCGACACCCCGGAAAAATACTGGCTGGAGTGGAAAGAACCCTCCGAGATCCCCGATCCCCTCGACCGCGGACTGGTGCAGCTGTGCCGCAGAGAGCGGCTGCTCGAGCTGATCCACGACTTCATCGTCTTCGACACCGGGGTGAAGAAGGCACCCCGACACAACCAGTACTTCGGGGTCAAGGCCGCCCAGGCACGGATCGCCCAGCGTGAGGGCGGCATCATCTGGCACACCCAGGGCTCGGGCAAGTCCTTGACGATGGTGTGGCTGGCGAAGTGGATCCGGGAGAACCAGCCCGATGCGCGAGTGCTGCTGATCACCGACCGCACCGAACTCGACGAACAGATCGAACGAGTCTTCCAGGGCGTCGACGAGCAGGTCTACCGCACCACCAGCGGCGCGGATCTGATCGGCACCCTCAACACCAGCGAGCACTGGCTGATCTGTTCGCTGATCCACAAGTTCCGCGGCACCGACACCGGCAAGGACGCCGACGAGGAGGCCACGGCGAAGTTCATCCAAGAACTGCGCGCCACCGTCCCGACAGATTTCACGGCCAAGGGCAACATCTTCGTGTTCGTCGACGAGGCACACCGAACCCAATCGGGGGCGATGCACGAGGCGATGAAACAGCTGTTGCCGGGTGCGATGTTCATCGGCTTCACCGGCACCCCGCTGCTCAAGGCGGACAAGGCCACCAGCATCGAAACGTTCGGTACGTTCATCCACACCTACAAGTTCGACGAGGCCGTCACCGACGGCGTGGTGCTGGATCTGCGATACGAGGCCCGCCACATCGACCAACAGCTCACCGCCCCAGCCCAGGTCGACGCGTGGTTCGACGCGAAAACCAAGGGCATGACCGACCTGTCGAAGGCGGAGCTGAAGAAACGGTGGGGCACCATGCAGAAGGTCCTCACCAGCAAGTCGAGGGCCGAGAAGATCGTCTCCGACATCCTGCTCGACATGGAAACCAAACCCCGCCTGATGGACGGTCGCGGCAACGCCATGCTGGTGGGCTCGAGCATCTACCAGGCCTGCAAGTTCTACGACATGTTCGTCGCCGCGGGCTTCAAAGGCAAATGCGCCATCGTCACCAGCTACACCCCCAACGCGAGCGATGTGGCGAAGGAAGACGCCGGGGTAGGGGACACTGAAAAACGCTTCCAGTACGACACCTACCGGCGGATGCTCGCCGATTTCTTCGGCGAACCCGTCGACACGGTGGCCACCCCGGCCAAGGTCGAGGCGTTCGAGCAGGCCGTCAAGCGCCAGTTCCGCGAAAATCCCGGGCAGATGCGGCTGCTGATCGTCGTCGACAAACTCTTGACCGGCTTCGATGCCCCGTCGGCGACATATCTGTACATCGACAAGAAGATGCGCGATCACGGCCTGTTCCAGGCGATCTGCCGCGTCAACCGGCTTGACGGGGACGACAAGGACTACGGCTACATCGTCGACTACCAGGACCTGTTCAACTCCCTCGAATCGGCCATCACCGACTACACCTCCGGCGCCCTGGACGGCTACGAGAAACAAGACATCGACGGGCTGCTGTCGGACCGCATCGACAAAGCCCGCGACAATCTCGACGACGCCCTCGAACGGGTCCGGGCCCTCATCGAGCCCGTCGCCCCGCCCAAGGGCACACTCCAGTACCAGCAGTACTTCTGTGCGCTCGAACCCGGAAACAGCGACCAGCTCAAGGCGAATGAACCCAAACGCGTCGAGCTGTACAAGTCGATCGCCGCCGCGGTGCGGGCGTACGGCAACCTCGCCAACGAGATGACCGATGCCGGCTACACCCCGGTCGAAGCCGACACGATCCGCCAAGAGGTCGCCCACTACGTCGATGTGCGGGCCGAGGTGAAACTCGGTGCCGGCGAGAACATCGACTTCAAGCAGTACGAGGCCGGGATGCGGTACCTGCTCGACACCTACATCCAAGCCGATGCCTCCCAGATCGTGGCGAACTTCGCCGACACCGGGCTGATCGAGCTCATCGTCCAGCACGGCGCCGGGGCCATCGACACCCTCCCACCGGGGATCAAGAAGGACCCGGAAGCGGTGGCGGAGACGATCGTCAACAACATCCGGCAGGTGATCGTCGACGAGCACGCCTTGAATCCGAAGTACTACGACTCCATGAGCACCCTGCTCGACGCGATCCTCGACGAACGCCGCCGCCAAGCCCTCGACTACCAGCAGTACCTGACCCAGCTGATCGACACCGCCAAGAAGGTCGGCACCCAGGACTCCGGCACCACCTACCCCGAGTGGGCCGACAACGGCGCCCGCCGCGCCCTGATCGACTTCGGATTCGACGATCCGGCCACACCGATCCAGATCGACACCGCGATCCTGACCAGCAAACCCCACGACTGGGTCGGCCACCCCATGAAAGAAAAAGTCGTCAAACGCGCCCTCCATAAGGTTCTGCCCCCGGACTTCGACCGGATGGACGAGCTGTTCGACCTGATCAAGGCCCGCGATGAGTACCACTAACGCCTACCTGAGCGTGCGCGGCATCGACGTCGACGTGATCTACAAGGACATCAAACACCTCCACATCGGCGTCTACCCACCGTTGGGTCGGGTGCGGATCGCCGCCCCCATGAGGCTCGACGACGACCAGGTGCGCCTGGCGGTGATCCAACGCCTGGCGTGGATCAAACGCCAACGCGACAAACTCCGTGCCGCCGAGCGACAGTCCGAACGCGAGATGGTCACCGGCGAATCCCACTACATCTGGGGGATACGGCGCCGCCTCACCGTCATCGAACGCCCCGGACGGGAGCACGTCGAGATCGACGGCGCCCGCCTGCTGCTCTACACACCCCTCGGCACCTCGGCGGACAAACGCCGCGAGTGCCTCGACCACTGGTACCGCGAACAGCTACGTCAGGTGATCCCCGACCTGATCTCCAAGTGGGAGCGTGAGCTCGGCGTGAGTGTTCCGCAGTGGACGATTCGGCGAATGAAGACCAAATGGGGCTCGTGCAACCGCGAAACCCGGCACCTGTGGTTCAACGTCGAACTCGCCAAGAAGCACCCCGACTGCCTGGAGTACATCATCGTGCACGAGATGATGCATTACTTCGAACGCCACCACGACGAACGCTTCACCGCCTTGATGGACCGGCACCTACCAGACTGGCGACAACGTCGCGATCGACTTAATGAAGCGCCTCTCGGCCACGAGCAATGGTAAGGGCTACCTCCACGGCATAGTTCGCAAGATCGAAGCTGGGTATGCCGGATATGCAGTGCCACACGGGATGAGCGTCGAGTGTCCTGACGGGCTTCACCATTAGACTCATTGCCTGATACAGCATGGGCCGAGAATTCTCGCGCCCGATGACTTGAGGGCGAGGGGGCATCCAATCAATCCCGAATTCGATGAGCGGGAGCGCTCCGCAGTCAACAATCGTCGCGCCCTGACGCTCGGTCCGGAGCCCGTACATGGGTGAAGGCTGGGTCGAAGCGAGCCTGCCGGATGCCCGGGACAAACTCGACAAAGAAGTCTATGCCGTAGTCGAGAAGTTGGTGAAGAAGCAAGGGTTGGACCGTTCCCGCTCTGGTGGACACCCGGAGATGAGCGGTGAGTTCCCCCAAGATAGAGGGAGCGGATTATGGGATCTACTCGTCGGAGCTTCACTGCCGAGTACAAGGCCAACGCGGTAAGTTTGGTCATCGATGATGGCCGTGCGATCGCCGAAGTTGCACGCAGTATCGGCGTTCACGAGATGACGTTGGGGAAATGGGTGAAGAAGACTCGAGACGAGGGAAACGGTGAGTCTGACCGCCCGTTGAATGAGGACGAGCGGGCGGAACTCGAGCGCCTTCGCGAAGAAGTGAAGCACGCCCGGATGGAGGTGGAGTTCGCAAAAAAAGTAGCGACCTGGTTCGCGAAAGACCCGCGGTGAAATTCGCGGCTATCGCGGACTGGGCTGAATCCGATTCATATCCGGTCACGTTCATGTGTGCTCAACTCGGCGTATCGACTTCTGGCTACTACAAGTGGCGCGGCAAGTCGCGCTCAGCTCGAGACCTCCGAGACGACGAGTTAACAGCGCTGATCGAGTACCACTACGAGCACCTCAACGGCCGTCCCGGCGTTCGGCGCATGCGTGCGGAACTCGCCGCCGGCGGCCACCGGGTCTCGCACAAGCGGGTGTGGCGGCTCATGAAGGTCGCAGGTCTGGAAGGCCGCCACCCGAAGGCGTGGAAACGCACCACCGTCGCCGGAGACAGCCCCGTTGGGGCACCTGACCTCATCGGCCGCGACTTCACGGCGGCCGAGGCGAACACCAAATGGTGCGGCGATATTACTTACGTACGGACCTGGAACGGCTGGGCGTACCTGGCCACCGTCATCGATCTGCACTCCCGGATGGTCGTCGGATGGGCCGTGGCCGACCACATGCGAACCGAGCTGGTCACCGACGCACTGGACATGGCCATCGCTCGTCGTCGACCACCCGGAAAAGTCATATTCCACAGCGATCGCGGAACTCAATACACGTCCACCGACTTCGATAAGTACTGCACGAAAAACAATATCCGACGATCATTGGGGCGCACTGGCATTTGTTTCGACAACGCGGTCGCAGAATCATTCTTCGCGAGCTACAAGAAGGAACTCATTCACACGCGCCCGTGGCCCACTCTAAAAGCACTCAAAAAGAGCACATTCACCTGGATTGAGGAGTACTACAATAGGGCCCGACGACATTCCACACTGGGCTATTTGACACCAGCCGAGTTTGAACTAGGATTCAGAGACATATACGAACTCGCCGCTTAATTGCAGTGGCCACTTTAGCGGGAACACTCCACTACACGAAAATCTGCTGACTACCCATCGCATCGCCGGTTGCCTTCTGGCGCTCTACGGTCAGTCCATCGGCCGCATTGTCACCCTCACCACCGACGATCTTGAAGTGACCGATGAGACGGTGTCCATCTAGCTCTCCGGCTCCTGGATCGAACTACCCGAGCCACTAGCGGCAATCGTCAAGCTGCACATCGACAATCGGCCCAACACCAACACCGCAACCAACACCGGCTCGCGATGGCTGTTCCCTGGCTTCGTCCCCGGAGACCACCTACACCGGCAGAGCTTCATCGACACTCTGCGACGTGCCGGCATTCCAGTCCGCGCCACCCGAAACACCACATGGCAGCAACTCGTACGTCACGCACCACCGCAAGTGCTCGCCGAAACACTCGGCGTCAGCGCGACCACCGCTATGGATCACGCGCGACGCGCCGGGTCGGATTGGGCTTTTTACGCAGCTCTGAACTGCACCACAGAGTCGAGCGCAGACCCGCAAGATCCACAGCGGCCTGGTATGACGCGGATGGACTAGTTGCCAGCGAGGTAGGTCTGGATCTGTTGGTCCGCGATCGAGACTAGTCGGTCGTAACCGAGGTTCATGTCGACCAAATGACTGCTGAACAGGGGAAGCTCGTTGACCTGTTGTCCAGGGGTTGTCAAGTGGAACTGGTACATGCGGTACCCGTTGACTTCGGTACATGCTCCGACTGCGCGTTCGGCGCTGGTCGTCCACGTCGTGGCAGAGGTGGGCGCACCATCCGGAAACGAGGTGTATCCCAACAGTATCGAGATGATTCCGAACGCGAACGGTGAACTGGGGATGGTGATCCCGACGGGCCCGGCGTCACCACTGAGCGGACCGGGATCAGTGCAGGCTACTTCGTAGGCCGGTCCCGTTCGCAGCCCGAGCGGAGCGGAGAGTAGATCGATGGAGGAGTTGCCGAACAGAGACAGCAGAGGGTCGGCGACGGCAGTCGAATACGCTACAACGCAGCCTGTTTCGCCTCGTCCGGTGCACAGTGGCACGTTCTCGAAGTCACCGCCCACCGTGCTGCCGCGGGCGGTAAGAACGTTTCCGCCCATCAAGAACGCCCCGACGAGCTGGCTGCGAAGTTGCGGGTTCGGGTCGATCTCGTCGTGAATGAGCTTGCGCAGCATCATCGTTCCCTGTGAATGCCCGACGAGGATCACCCCGCGGCCGTTGTTGTCGTGTGCCAGATAGTCGTTCCATGCCGCCAGAACGTCGGAGTACGCCAACGGCGCGAGAGGAGCGCCGAGCACTCCTCCCGCGATCCCGGGTGTGAGAGTCATCTGGCGATAGATGGGCGCAAAGACTCGGCACTGGGTCGAGAAGCGGGCGGCTTGATAGCTGGCGATCGACTGGATCTCCGGTTGCGCGGTCAGGTCCGCGTTGAGCGCAATTTGATCGCTCACCGTGGGATAGACGTAGAAGCAGTCGACAGGCTTGTCGCTTTCGTTCACCGACTGCGCCGGTGTAACTTTGCCGGTGCCCAGGTCCGTTGTGTCCGAGGGGAGATCGCATGGATCGGAAGCCAGATCGGGGCTGCAGAGCCATTGCGGCGCTATGGCAGGTGCGGGCTGCGCTGCAGCCACCGTGGAATTCAAGAAACCCCCGCAGATCAGCAATACCGTCACCGAAGCGGCCATACGCAAGCTCAGCGTCATCCGATCAATCCTCCGAGCGGCGTCGCCGCCGCGATCACAAAGTTAAACGCCAGTGTTTAACTTTGATCCGAGGCTAGTTTATTGTGACCTGGATTACAACAGTGAATCTGCGGGTGAAGGTTCGACGCCGTCAGTTTCCGATCAGGGCTGTCAGCAGCACCGTCATCAATTCGACCAAGTTTTCTACCGGCGGCCGCGGGTCTGACGTACTCCACGTCTGTACGAGCGCAACCAGAGCCCCGATGATCGCAGTCGATGCGAGCGCGAATCCGCCGGGCGGCTCGTAGTCGGTGCCGAGCGCACCGGTCATCGTCTTCTCGATGAACGAAGCCCACTCCCGCCGTCCCTTCAGGCGATGCTCTTCGACAGCTGGGCTCACGCCCACGATCTCGACATACGAAATCTTGGTCTTCCGTGGGTCCTGGCCAATCGCCTCGACGTAGGCTCTCATCGCTGCTGCGGCGAGAATTCCAGGATCGGCGGTGTTCTGCCTGGACAACGCTGTAACGATGGCCTGCATAGCTTGATCTTGCACCTGGTCGTAGAGCACCAGCAGTAGATCTTCGCGGCCTGAGAACTCCTCGTAGAACTGCCGGCGCGACAGGTTGGCGGCTCGACACACATCAGCTACGGAACTCTGAGCGAAGGTTCTGTCCGCGAACACCTCGAGGGCTGCGTCGACGAACTGGCGCCGGCGTTCCGCTTTTCGTTCACTCACCGGCCGGCCGCCATAATTTCGGGCAGCTGGGCTCACGCCCACGATCTCGACATACGAAATCTTGGTCTTCCGTGGGTCCTGGCCAATCGCCTCGACGTAGGCTCTCATCGCTGCTGCGGCGAGAATTCCAGGATCGGCGGTGTTCTGCCTGGACAACGCTGTAACGATGGCCTGCATAGCTTGATCTTGCACCTGGTCGTAGAGCACCAGCAGTAGATCTTCGCGGCCTGAGAACTCCTCGTAGAACTGCCGGCGCGACAGGTTGGCGGCTCGACACACATCAGCTACGGAACTCTGAGCGAAGGTTCTGTCCGCGAACACCTCGAGGGCTGCGTCGACGAACTGGCGCCGGCGTTCCGCTTTTCGTTCACTCACCGGCCGGCCGCCATAATTTCGGGCGCCCGGGCCCACAGTCGTCACCGCCTCAGGCTACGACACCAACCAAACGTCGATATCGACCGCAGGTCTACGCACCTGGAACACCCACACACACAGACATCGCAGCGTCAGGAACTCGTCGCAGTCGAATACGTCGCGTTGCCGGTACTTGCCGGAGAACTGGCAGTCAGGATTCTGAGTACCTTCGAGATAGCGTCGAACGCCTCACGCCTGCAAATGTCTATCGTGATCAGAGAGTCCCGTGGAACCTTCACTCTGCGGTCTCAGCTGGAGGTGGGAACCGTGGGAGGATGCGCTGTGACGTTTGCTGACATAGTTTCGGACTTCGGCAAGGCCGCGAAGGCGCGCCTCGCCGGCCCTGGGGAGCGTGAGGCACTGGAGTGTTCCCGCTAAAGTGGCCACTGCAATTAAGCGGCGAGTTCGTATATGTCTCTGAATCCTAGTTCAAACTCGGCTGGTGTCAAATAGCCCAGTGTGGAATGTCGTCGGGCCCTATTGTAGTACTCCTCAATCCAGGTGAATGTGCTCTTTTTGAGTGCTTTTAGAGTGGGCCACGGGCGCGTGTGAATGAGTTCCTTCTTGTAGCTCGCGAAGAATGATTCTGCGACCGCGTTGTCGAAACAAATGCCAGTGCGCCCCAATGATCGTCGGATATTGTTTTTCGTGCAGTACTTATCGAAGTCGGTGGACGTGTATTGAGTTCCGCGATCGCTGTGGAATATGACTTTTCCGGGTGGTCGACGACGAGCGATGGCCATGTCCAGTGCGTCGGTGACCAGCTCGGTTCGCATGTGGTCGGCCACGGCCCATCCGACGACCATCCGGGAGTGCAGATCGATGACGGTGGCCAGGTACGCCCAGCCGTTCCAGGTCCGTACGTAAGTAATATCGCCGCACCATTTGGTGTTCGCCTCGGCCGCCGTGAAGTCGCGGCCGATGAGGTCAGGTGCCCCAACGGGGCTGTCTCCGGCGACGGTGGTGCGTTTCCACGCCTTCGGGTGGCGGCCTTCCAGACCTGCGACCTTCATGAGCCGCCACACCCGCTTGTGCGAGACCCGGTGGCCGCCGGCGGCGAGTTCCGCACGCATGCGCCGAACGCCGGGACGGCCGTTGAGGTGCTCGTAGTGGTACTCGATCAGCGCTGTTAACTCGTCGTCTCGGAGGTCTCGAGCTGAGCGCGACTTGCCGCGCCACTTGTAGTAGCCAGAAGTCGATACGCCGAGTTGAGCACACATGAACGTGACCGGATATGAATCGGATTCAGCCCAGTCCGCGATAGCCGCGAATTTCACCGCGGGTCTTTCGCGAACCAGGTCGCTACTTTTTTTGCGAACTCCACCTCCATCCGGGCGTGCTTCACTTCTTCGCGAAGGCGCTCGAGTTCCGCCCGCTCGTCCTCATTCAACGGGCGGTCAGACTCACCGTTTCCCTCGTCTCGAGTCTTCTTCACCCATTTCCCCAACGTCATCTCGTGAACGCCGATACTGCGTGCAACTTCGGCGATCGCACGGCCATCATCGATGACCAAACTTACCGCGTTGGCCTTGTACTCGGCAGTGAAGCTCCGACGAGTAGATCCCATAATCCGCTCCCTCTATCTTGGGGGAACTCACCGCTCATCTCCGGGTGTCCACCAGAGCGGGAACGGTCCACACTTCTTGTCACGCCCATTGCGCAGCTCGTCGAGCACGCAGGGGAGTTGTTCGGCCTCAAGGTGGTTCCTCACGACGAGGTCACTGAGCTCGATGGTTCAGTTCGGCCGGATTTCGGTGTCCGGGTCAATGGTGGCGTCATCGGCCACATTGAGCTGAAGGCTCCGGGCACTAGCCTCGATCCCTCTACGTATGGGCCGAGCACTCACAATTACAGGCAATGGCAGCGCCTTAAGGAACTGCCAAATCTGCTTCATACGAACGGCATCGAATTCCGACTGTGGCGATTTGGCGAGCTGATCGACGAGCCCGTTAGTGTCCACGCCGCGGACTTGGAGCACTTCAAAGGAGTGCTGAAGGCTCCCGGGCGGCTAGAACTCCTGCTGGGATCCTTCCTTCGGTGGAACCCTGTCCCTATCGTCTCGGTGCCGAAACTTGTCGACACGCTTGCTCCACTTGCGCGCCTTCTTCGCGAGGAAGTCCACGACGCCCTTCGGGCAGAGCGCCGGGCTATCAAGGGTGGTGCCGATCCCACAACGATGCCATTCACTGGGATCGCCAAGGACTGGAGACGCCTACTCTTCCCGCAAGCCCGAGATGCTGAGTTCGCAGACGGATTCGCGCAGACGGTCGTCTTTGCGCTGTTGTTGGCGCTCAGCGAGGGAATTGATCTTGGCAACTCTCCGATCCGCGACGTGGCCAAACAGCTCGAAAGCCATCACACTCTCATGGGCAAGGCGCTCAATCTGCTCACTGAGCACGTTGAGGGAACCCCGACGTGGACCGCGATCGAAATCATCGTACGGGTTCTTGATGCTACAGACTGGGACCGGCTCCAAGCAAATGGAGACCTTCTCTACCTGCACTTGTACGAGGATTTTCTTGCCAGATATGACCCGGAAAAACGCCGAAAGTCTGGCTCGTACTACACCCCTGTGCCTGTGGTCGAAGCGATGGTTCGGCTTACTGATACGGTCCTCAAGACGTACCTCGGTAAGCCTGAAGGGCTTCGCAACCCAAACGTGTCTATTGTTGACCCGGCAATGGGGACTGGTACATATCCCCTCGCGGTACTACGCCACGTGTCCGATGCAGCTAAGGCGCAGTACGGAAAAGGTGCGGGCCCCGAGGCGGTAAGTAGTGCAGTGGCCCGGTTATTTGGTATCGAGCTCCAATCGGGGCCGTTCTCTGTCGGTGAACTACGAATTACTGCCGCCATTCAAGAGCTCGAGGCCAATATGCCCAGTACCGGCCTCAATCTGTACGTCGCAGACACCTTAGAAGACCCACAAATCGCGAGCGACGAGCAGCTCTCATACACGGCGCAACTTATCGCTCGTCAGCGACAATTGGCTAACAAGATGAAGCGGGAGCGGAACATTCAAGTCTGTATCGGAAACCCGCCATATAAGGATCATGCGGGAGGTATGGGTGGCTGGATCGAGAACGGCATCGACCCAGCAACGAGCGAGCCGCCGCTCAGCGCATTCAAGCTAGCCGGCAATGGAAAGCACGAGCGTCACCTCAGCAATCTTTATGTCTACTTCTGGCGTTGGGCGACCTGGAAAGTCTTTGAGTCAACCAACTTCCCGGATGTGCGTGACGGCGGCAGCGGTGTGGTTTGCTTCATTACGGCTACCGGTTACCTCGCCGGTCCGGGATTCAAGGGCATGCGCGAGTATCTGCGCCGGACCGCAACTCACGGGTGGATCATCAACGTGACTCCCGAAGGGAAGCAACCACCCGCCCCCAATGCCGTCTTCAATATCGAAACTCCGGTAGCCATAGCCTTATTTCTTCGCGGGGAAAACTCTGACGAGGATAGTCCCGCTGATATTCGGTATATCGACATCCAAGGCACGCGAAAGCAGAAGTTTGAAGCGCTTTCCAGATTGTCTTTTAATGATCCGGCGTGGCGCAATGTTCGAACCGAATGGACGGCACCGTTCACGCCATCAGCCGCCACTGCATGGGACGATTATCCGGCCGTCGACGATCTACTTCCTTGGCGTAACAACGGAATCATGGCGGGCCGTGGCTGGGTTTATGCTCCTAGTGTCGACATTCTGGAAGCTCGATTACGTGACGTGATCAATGAGGATGACGCACAAGTCAAAGCAGCGAAGTTTTTGAATGGGAGCGACACGTCTCTGACTAAGACCAAGAAGCCTCTCCCGGGAGGAGACACCGAACAAGACACGAGACGCATGTTTCAGAACATCGCTATGCTCACCGAATTCAAGATAGTTCGTTGTGGTTTCCGAGTGCTTGACCGCCAGTTCTTGATTGCTGACAGTCGGCTTTTAAATCGGCCCTCTCCTAACTTGTGGCAGGGAAGGGTTCCCGGTCAGGTTTTCGCCTATGAACTTCATTCCGAATATCCGCGTACTGGTCCTGGTCTCGTCTACACCGACCTTATTCCGGACGTTCATCACTTCCGGGGCAGTGGTGGTGGCCGGGCTCTTCCGAAGGTTCATCCGGACGGAACTCCTAATTTAGCCTCGGGTCTGATTGATGCACTTAGGAAGCATCTCGGTCAGCAGGTCAATGCTGAGGAAGTCTTCGACTACGTCGCTGGAATTGCTGGGCACTCCGGTTTCGTCTCCCAGTTCGACGATGAACTCCGTACCCCCGGAGTTCGCATTCCCATTACCGCAGATTCCACCCTCTGGGTGAGGGCCGTCGTTCACGGACGCCACCTCCAGTGGCTTCTTACTTATGGTGCGGCAGGTGCTCACCCGGACGGTTACACCGACGTTCGTGACGACAGGATCGCAATCGTCCACCCCACCTATGAGGTATCGGTTGGCGCTGAGATGCCTAAGGGCTGGAGTTACGACCCAGATACACAAACCCTCAACGTTGGGGCGGGACGCTGGAAAAACGTCATTCCTGAAGCGACGGAGTACGTCGTTGGAGGTACCAAGGTCCTCGCGTCCTGGCTCGACTACCGAATGGCTAAACCGAAGAAACGGTACACCTCGCCCCTTGACAAAATTAACCCCACGCAGTGGGATCGTTCATGGTCGACCGAGCTGACCGAACTCCTATCTATCCTCAGCCAACTGGTGGCCCTTGAGGAACAAATGGCCGATCTGCTTGTTGACGTGATCGCCGCCCCGCTGCTGGCCAAATCTGACCTGTCGGACGCCGGTGCGAAGTGGCCCACATCTGATGCGGATCGAAAGCCCCGCATAGTCGAAGACGGCACATTCGACCTTCTCTAAAGGAGTGACTCGGACACATGACACCTGGGTGCCTGCCCGTGCGAAGTGTCTCGGGCATCCTACGTAGTGTGCACAGTCCTTGCCCGCGAGCGGAGAGCATGTTGCGCGTGGGTGAGCGGACAACGCGGCCTCAAGGTGTGCGCCGACCAGATGGCGGAATACCGCCGGTCGGGGCTGGCCGAAGCGGCGACCAATTTCGGCGGCGTGTGGTCGCCGGAGTTATGAATCTGTCTGGAGTGTTCCCGCTAAAGTGGCCACTGCAATTAAGCGGCGAGTTCGTATATGTCTCTGAATCCTAGTTCAAACTCGGCTGGTGTCAAATAGCCCAGTGTGGAATGTCGTCGGGCCCTATTGTAGTACTCCTCAATCCAGGTGAATGTGCTCTTTTTGAGTGCTTTTAGAGTGGGCCACGGGCGCGTGTGAATGAGTTCCTTCTTGTAGCTCGCGAAGAATGATTCTGCGACCGCGTTGTCGAAACAAATGCCAGTGCGCCCCAATGATCGTCGGATATTGTTTTTCGTGCAGTACTTATCGAAGTCGGTGGACGTGTATTGAGTTCCGCGATCGCTGTGGAATATGACTTTTCCGGGTGGTCGACGACGAGCGATGGCCATGTCCAGTGCGTCGGTGACCAGCTCGGTTCGCATGTGGTCGGCCACGGCCCATCCGACGACCATCCGGGAGTGCAGATCGATGACGGTGGCCAGGTACGCCCAGCCGTTCCAGGTCCGTACGTAAGTAATATCGCCGCACCATTTGGTGTTCGCCTCGGCCGCCGTGAAGTCGCGGCCGATGAGGTCAGGTGCCCCAACGGGGCTGTCTCCGGCGACGGTGGTGCGTTTCCACGCCTTCGGGTGGCGGCCTTCCAGACCTGCGACCTTCATGAGCCGCCACACCCGCTTGTGCGAGACCCGGTGGCCGCCGGCGGCGAGTTCCGCACGCATGCGCCGAACGCCGGGACGGCCGTTGAGGTGCTCGTAGTGGTACTCGATCAGCGCTGTTAACTCGTCGTCTCGGAGGTCTCGAGCTGAGCGCGACTTGCCGCGCCACTTGTAGTAGCCAGAAGTCGATACGCCGAGTTGAGCACACATGAACGTGACCGGATATGAATCGGATTCAGCCCAGTCCGCGATAGCCGCGAATTTCACCGCGGGTCTTTCGCGAACCAGGTCGCTACTTTTTTTGCGAACTCCACCTCCATCCGGGCGTGCTTCACTTCTTCGCGAAGGCGCTCGAGTTCCGCCCGCTCGTCCTCATTCAACGGGCGGTCAGACTCACCGTTTCCCTCGTCTCGAGTCTTCTTCACCCATTTCCCCAACGTCATCTCGTGAACGCCGATACTGCGTGCAACTTCGGCGATCGCACGGCCATCATCGATGACCAAACTTACCGCGTTGGCCTTGTACTCGGCAGTGAAGCTCCGACGAGTAGATCCCATAATCCGCTCCCTCTATCTTGGGGGAACTCACCGCTCATCTCCGGGTGTCCACCAGAGCGGGAACGGTCCAGTCGAAGTCTCGGCGACAGCGGGGGTGAGCTGTGGTTGCCGACCCCCGTACTTGTTTGTTTTGTCCGGGTGGGTGAATCGTAGTGCTAGGTGGCGGTGATCTCGCAGTGCTTGTTTGGGACGCCTTTCGGAAAGCGCGGTTCTGATGATCGGGTAGCGGTCGGACGGGTATCGGATAGCGGAGTTCACCCGTCCGACCGCTGGGCCGCTATGGCGTTGCCGTGGCGAGGTGTCGTCTCATGTTCGGGCCGTCGAGGGCGATGATCTCGGCGCCGGCGACGATCCGGTTGAGGATCGATTCGGCGATGACCGCGTCTTGGAGCGACTTGTACCAATCTGGCGGATCGAACTGCGAGGTCACCAGCGTCGAGCCCCGCCCCTCCCGAGCGGCAAGGATGTTGAGCAGCTCCGCCGCGGTGTGCGGGGCCACCGGCGTGGTCAGGAAATCGTCCAGCACTAGCAGGTCGCAGTTGTGCAGATCAGTGAGGAAGTCCAGCCTGCGCTGCGAGGTCGGCTCCAGCACGGCGAGCCGGTTGGCCAGGTCGTCGAGCCGGAAGAACCTCGCGGTGTAGTACTTTCGGCACGCGGCATTGAGAAGCGCCTGGGCGAGGTAGGTCTTGCCCACGCTGGATTGGCCGAGCACGACGAGATTGCGAGTGGCGTCGATCCATTGACAGCTGGAAAGTCGTGCGATTAGCTCGCGGTTGACGTTGCGGTCAGGCAGGTAGCGGATCTCTTCTACGCAGGCGTCAGGGTTTGGCGATCTGGAGGCCTTGAGTAGTTTCTGGGTCCGGCGTTCCTGCCTGGCCGTGATCTCTTTGTCCAGGGCGTGGAAGATCTTCTCCGAGAAGGTCCACTCGTCGCAGGCGGGATCGTTGGCCAGGTCAATGACGGTCTGGCCGAACGCGGTCATCCGCAGCTGCGTGAACAGCGGCATGTCGGCGTCGGTGAGATGACGATCAGTCACTGCAGCTCCTCCTGCCCCGCAGTGCCGCTGCTCGGGCCTCCGGTGAGGGCGGCGAGGCTGAACTGCTCGGGCCCGGCCAGATGCGCCCCGGTGGTATCTCGCCGACCCGGCGGCGGCTCCAGCCGGTCCGTCGTAGCCGCCACCGCCGGCTGCGTGGTGGTGGGCCGGGCGGCGGCCTGGGTCCTCAGGGCCGCCAGCTGCTGCTTGACGGCGGTGTAGCTGATCGCCCGGCGTGAGGTCTCGGAGACGAGTTGGCCACAGGCCCGCTCGAGCAGCATCTTGTTGTCCCCGCGGGCCAGGGCGAGGATGTTCTGGCACGAACGGTAGCCCTGAGCCTCGATCCGCTGGCGATCCAGGACCTCACTGATCGCAGCCACGGTGTGCGGTCCGATCTTGTGGGCCTGGCGCACGAAATACGCCCGCGACCACAGGTCCGATGACTGCAGATGCTGCGCGGGAACATGGTCGGGATCGGTGACGAAGGCGTGCCGCCTACCGGAGACGGTGTGGGAGGCGATGATCTCGCCGCCAGCCATGACCACCAGTGTGGGGCCGGTGATCTTCACGTCGACGTGCTGGCCGGTGAAGGTGTAGGGCACCGAGTACTTCACCGTGGCGATCTCCACGTGATAGTCCCGGTTGACCTTGGACTTCTTCCAGATGACCGGCTGCCAGCGGACCTCGGGCAGAGCGATCAGCTCCGACTGCTCGTGCTCGGTGAACAGCTCGCGGCGGCTGGTCTTCTGGCCGCGGAACGGGATCCGGTCGTTGATCGCCTCCACCTCGGCGGCGATCGCCTCGTTCAGATCGTCCAGGCTGGCGAAGCGCCGATCGGCCAGCCGTCCGATCACCCAGTTCGTCACCACCTTCACCCCGGCCTCGACGTTGCCCTTGTCCGTCGGGCGCACCGGCCGAGTGGGCACGGCGGCGGTGTGGTGGTACTCGAGGAAGTCACGGTATTCACGGTTGACCTCGCGGGCCCGGTCGCCGCGGGCGATCTGGTTCGATGCCGTCGAGGCGTTGTCCGGGACGATCACTTGCGCCGCGCCGCCGAAGTACTCGAAGGCCTGCAGGTGCGCGTCGAGCCAGTTCGCCATCTTCTCGTCCACGCAGCCGCACGCGAAGACCATCCCCGAGTACGGCAGCGACGCAACGAACACCGAGACCGTGGTCTTGGTACCGAGGACGGGGTCGAAGATCGCCATCTTTGTGCCCGCCCAGTCGACCTGCATCGTGTGCCCGGGCACGTGCGCGATCCGCATCGTCAGCTCGTTGACCTCGACGTACTCGCCGACGATCTGGCAGAACCGCTGATAGCTGTAGTGCCGCTGCCCCGGCGATCCGTCGCTGTCGAGGTAGTTGGCCCACAGCACCCGCAGCGGCAGCTTGTTCTTGCCCGTGCGCTTCTTCACGGTCGCCGCCACGTCGAAGGCGACGAACTCCTTCGACGGCGTCTTGCGCCCATCTGCGAACAAGACGTCGATCTCCTCGCCGCTGAGCGCCTCGACCTGGCTCGTGGCGGTCAACCCGTGCTCGTGGCAGACCTTCTTCGCCTTCGCGACAGTGCGATGCGAGCAACCCGCGATCGCCTCGATGTCCCGGTAGGACCTGTCCTGCAGCAGTAGCGACATCACCAATCGGTAATCAGTCACCCGTGCCTCCTGTTCGGATCCACGCGCAGCCTTGTTGCCACGCGTAGAACCGACACGAGCACACGAGGACCGGCACCGCTATCCGATGCTCATACTCGCGCTACCCGATCATCAGAACCCTGCTTTCCGAAGCACGTCCCTAACACAGTGCTGGCCGGCGGGCGGCACACGCGGCTGGGTCGTTGGGTACACCCGTGCGGGACGATGTGTCGCCAACCACCGCTGCTGTGTCACAGGGTCTAGTTCCATAGTTATGAAGCGTCTTCCCGTCGGGTCTAGGATCTATTGATACAGATCTCCGGACGGAAGGGTTTTTCGATGGCTGATCGGATCGGGACGCTCTCGAACCGGGCGGGTGATGGTGGCGAGGAGGTGCTCATCGTCAGCCGCGGGAGCGTGCGGACTCGGTTCCGTCGTCGGGACGAGTTGGGCTGGAACTTTCGGGTGGAGTCGACGGACTCGGAGAACATCATCGAGCGGAAGCCACAGTCACAGACGGATCCGAAGCCGGCTCGCCGGGCTTCGCGTCCGCGGGGACAGTGAGTGGCGTACGTGCGGGTGTCGGCCGCGGATCAGAATGAGGCGCGGCAGCTCGAGGCAGTGGGGGAGTGCGACCGGGTCTACGTCGAAAAGCAGTCCGCTCGCTCTCGTGCCGATCGTGTGAAGCTTGAAGAGTGCATCAGGTATCTGCGAGACGGTGACGAGCTGGTAGTCGCGTCGATGGACCGACTCGCCCGATCTCTCGTAGATCTCAAGCAGATCGTTGGCGAGATCACCGCCAAGGGCGCGAGCGTGGAGTTTGTCCACGAGCGGGCCACCTACGCTGCCGGCGCCCAGGATCCTCGAGCGGACCTGATGCTCTCGCTGCTCGGAGCATTTGCCGAGTTCGAGCGGGCGATCATCCGGGAACGCCAAGCCGAGGGCATCGCCATCGCCAAGGCTAAAGGCAAGTACAAGGGACGAAAACGAGTCCTGACGGACGAGCAGATCGCCAAGGCTCGTGCCCGCATCGAGGCAGGGGAGGGGCCGTCAGCGATCGCCCGCGAGCTCGGAGTGGGTCGGTCAACGCTCTACCGCGCTCTTCAGCGGGTACAAGTCGGGTCCGCAGACGTGGCGCGCTGATGTCGAGCGCGGTGCCTATAGAGCCTCGTCTGATCGGTCGGGTCCGGCAAGGAGCTGCTCGCCGAAGGCGAAGCCAGCTGCGTCGAGCACCTTCGCCCGGGCATACGAGCGAGAAGGGGGCGCGACACGTCGCATTAGCTGCGATGTCCAGGGATGTTGTCCCGATTCGCAATGGTGACTTCGGCTGAAGGCCTCCGGTTGTGAAGTGGAGCCGTCTGGTTCAATGCTTCACCGACCGGAGGCCTTCGTATTCCTAACGCGACCCTGGCCCCACGCTCCCGTTTGCGGCTGACAACACTGATCGTCGACGACGGGTGGACCTATGCCACTGCGGCGAAAATGTTCATGGTCGCGCCCCGAACCACAAGAAAGTGGGCCGACCGCTACCGCGCCCAGGGACAGATTGCGCCAGACGCAATAGCTAGAACGAAAACGCCTTGGCAGATAGGGCTTGTCGGTACCGCGGGTCCGGCGAGTTGGTACCGCTGTTCCGGCGACCCGGAACCGGCCCGCGCGTGAGGCGGGCCGGCACCGTCGGGGGTTACTCCCAGTAGCCGGTGGTCGCCCGGGCTTGGTCGTCGCGTTGGCGTCGCATGTCGACTTCGCCGAGGTTGATCTCGCGGGCGTTGTTGGCCAGCCGGTTGACGATGGAGTCCGCGGCCACCCGGTCAGGTAGGGCCTCGAGCCAGTACGCCGGTCGGGATTGTGAGGCGATCATCGTCGGCAGCCGGTGCTCCCGGTTGGCCAGCACGGCGAACAGGTCGTTCGCGGCCTCGGGGTCGATGCCCACGGTGAGGAAGTCGTCGATGATCAGCAGTTCCACGTCCGACAGGTCGTTGAGCATTTTTTGGTGGCGGATGCCGTCGCCGCGGGCGATGACCAGCCGCCGGGCGAGTTCGTCCATGCGGGCGTAGGTGACGGTGTGCCCGTTCTGGCAGGCGGCGATGCCGATCGCGCAGGCCAGGTAGGTTTTCCCGCCGCCGGTCGGTGAGAGGACCAGCAGGTTGGTGGGGTCTTGGCGCCAGTGGTGCCCGGCGTAGCGTTTCATCCGCACCGGGGTGATCCCGCGTCCTTCCTGGTAGTTGATCTCCGCGATCGAGGCCTGCGGGATCGGGAACTTCGCGGCGCGGATCAGCTTGTCGATCCGGTGGGCTTGGCGCTGGTCTAGGGCGTCGTCGACGGCGGTGAGGAAGATCTGCTCCGGGGTGAGCTCGTCATTGGCCTCATCGCTGATGAGCTCCTCGAACCGGGTCGCCACGTGCGTGATGCGTAGGTTGCGGAACTTCTGGTGATCGATCTCGGTGAACATCACACGCCCTCCCCGCTGCGGCCGCGCGCATAGTGATCGGCCGAGCGGACTTGAATCGCGCCGTCGTCTCGGGCCCCGGCCGGTGGCGGCGGTTTTCGTGTGGCCGCCGCCGGGACCACGGGCCGGGGCGCCTTGTGGTCGGAGTCGATGCTCGCCATGACGCGTTTGAGCACGCTGTAGCTACCGGCACTGTTCTGGTTGAGCAGTACCTGGCAGGCTGCCTCGAGCCGCTGGCGACTGCGCTTGCCGAGAGTTTCGAGGATGTTCTGGCAGTCCAGATAGCCCTGCGCCTCGATCACGTGACGATCAAGGATCTGGGCGATCACCTGCTCAGTGGCGGGGCCGAACCCGCGGGCACGGTCGGTGAACCACTGCCGGGACCACAGACCGTCGATACCCTGGTGCTCCTTCGGGGCGTGAGCGAGCACGGTCGAGTACTGGCCTTTGCGGCCGTGGCGCCGTGGGTGCTCGCAGACGACCTGGTCACCGTCGAAGAGCGTCACCGACTGCGCGGTCAACCGGACTCGCAGCAGTTGACCGGCGAAGGTGTACGGCACCGAGTAGTACTGCGAATCGCAGGAGACGTGATAGTTCCGTCCGACCTTGAGCTGCTTCCACTCCACCGTGGCGAACCCGTCGTCTGGCAGCACCGCCAGCAGCGGCGCCTCATCGGACTCGAATCGCTCCCACCGTGTCGTACCGTCAGCCCGGCGAATCTGGGTGTTGATCTCGGCGACGCGGTCATCAATCGCCGCGTTCAGGGCCTCGACGGTGGTCCACACCTCCTCGGCGAGGTAGCCGATCACGCGCTTGTTGACCACTTCCACTGCTGACTCCACGGCCGCTTTGTCGCGGGGTTTGCGGACCCGCGCCGGCACGATCGCGGTGCCGTAGTGGTCGGCCAGTTGCTGGTAGCGGACGTTGACAGCCCTGGCCGCCTCGCCCTTGGCCTGCCGGTGGGTGGCGGTGGTCGGGTTGTCGGGCACCACCATCTGCGGCGTCCCGCCGAAGAAGTCGAACGCTGCGACGTGAGCGTCGATCCACGACGGGGACTTCATATCCGTAAAACCGCGACAGAACACCGCACCGGAGTACGGCAGCACCGCCACGAACAAGTACAGCTTGGTGACCTCACCGGTGACCGCGTCGAGGACCTCGAGGGTGTCGCCGGCCCAGTCGACCAGCATCGTCCTGCCGGGTTCGTGATGCAGCGTGGCCACGACGTCCTTGATGCGGGCGTGGTCGGCGAACAGGGCGCAGTACTGGGAGTACCCGTACTTCTTCCCGGCCCCGACGGGGTCCGCGAGATATTTGCCCCAGGCCTGCTGGATGGTGAAGTGCCGGTTGAACTTCATCGACGCCAGCACCCGATCAAAATCGGGCTTGGTGTAGTCCTCCGAGACGCGTTTGCGCCCGTCGGGGAACATCCCGGCGATCTCGGCCGGGTTCATCGACGACGCTTGGCCGGCGGTGATGCCGTACGCGGTGATCGTCTTCTTCACCGCCGCGATCTCCCGACGCGAACACCCGACGGCGGCGACGATCTCGCTGTAGCTATGCCCGGCCAGCGCCAACGTCATGATGGCCTTGTACTCGGCCACATCAGCCTCCTCAAATAGGAAGAAGCGGCGCAGTCGCGCCGCCTCACCCCGAGCAGACCACCCCGCCCGCCCTAAGGAGTACCGAGTCGCCGGAATCGAAGTACCGGATCGCCGGACTAGGCGTACCCACTAGCCCTATCTGCCAACGCCTGCTCAAAGGCAGTCCAGGCCTGTGTGAGACAGGCCCTGCCCATGATGCGTTTGCTGCCGCGGGCCGCGGCGGCGCCGTTGGCAAAGTGCAGGTCGCAGCCACTACGAGGGGAGGTCGAACTTCCCTCGCTCCCGTTTCTACAAGCTAACGTTGAAGGCCAGCGGAACTAAGGTATGCAAAACGATCATGATCATCACTATGGAGATCATGTTCATCCAGACTCCGGCCCTCACCATCTGCTTGATGGTTATCTCCCCGGAGCCAAAGGCAACCGCGTTGGAGGGTGTTGCCACTGGGAGCATATATGCGGAGCAGACGGCCAAGGCTACGGCGATTGTCATGATCAGCGGATCCACGCCCACGGCCACGGCTACCGCACCGAAGATCGGGAAGAAGGCGGCCGCAGTGGCGGTGTTCGAAGTCAGCTCCGTGAGTGCTAGTCCAACGATGATAACGGCAAGGACGATGGCCCAGCCAGGCAGCAAACTAAGTCCGGAAACCTGGGTTCCGACCCACTCCGATAACCCGGTGGCGGTGAACATCGCCGAGAGTGACAGGCCGCCCCCAAAGAGCAGCAATAGTCCCCAGGGGACCTCTCGTGTGGCGGACCAAGTAAGCAGGGCCCCGCTTTTTGGGTTGTCACGGCGCTTTTCGGCGGGGACGATAAAACAGGCCATGGCGGCAGCGATCGCGACCTGGGCATCCGAGATCGATTCGAGGAACGGCAGGTAGTCCTGGATCACTGAGATCTCTGCGATGAAGGGAACCGCCACCCAGAAGAAGATTGCGACCAGGAAGACCAGTGCGATTCGCTTTTCCGCAGTCCGCATGGATCCGAGGTTTCGGTGTTCCTTTCGGATCAATTCGTCTCCACCGGGGATGTCATTCATCTCGGGGCGAAAGACAATTTTGGTCAGTACCAGCCAGCATGCTGCCGTCATGACCAAGGCAAACGGCACACCGACGATCATCCACTGGCCGAAGCCAATCTCGAAGCTGTGCGATTCCCTCAGGTATGCCGTCATCAAGGCCATCGGTGGCTGGCCGATGATCGTCGCCATGGAACCCATGGTCACGCCGTAACCGACGCCGAGGATCATGGCAGCAGAGAACTTCTTTCCGGCAGCACGGCTATCGACCTTCCGCACCAGTTGGATGATGGAGGAGGCGATCGGCACCATGATCACTGCGGTTGCGGTGCTGGACACCCACATGGAGATAAAGGCTGAGGCAATCATCAGGCCGAGGACGATTTGTGCGGGTTTGGTCCCCACGATCTTGATGGTCAGCAAGGCCACTCGCAGATGCAAATTTGATTTCTGTGTTGCCAGACCGAGTATTACACCCCCCAAAACCAGGAAAATAACCGAGTTGGCGTAGGGACTGGCTACTTCCTCCAAGGTTCCTGCCCCGACGAGCGGGAAGAGGATGAGCGGGAGCAGGGAGGTTGCCGGAATCGGCACGGCTTCGGTCATCCACCACAGCGCCATCCAGATCGCAATCCCGGCAATGGCACGTGCTTCAAAGGTTAGACTGCCCGGAAGTAGTAACGTCAGAACGAAGGCAACTACCGGGCCAGCAAGGATTAACCACCAATTCCGCCCGCCACCGGTGTCCATCGCATCCATGCCCGGCGGGGCCCCATCCTCAACGGCGACGGCATTCTGTTGCTTACTGATATCCATTGTGATGTCCCTTCAACGGTTGCGCGTAGCACGCGAGGCGGAGTTGCCTCGGCGCGAGAAAGAAAGCTGCGGAAGGCCGACGAGAGCAGCGACCGCAAACGAGCAGAGCGGCAGTAGCCAGCCAGCGTGGAAGGTGGCGCCGTAGTGCAGGACGAGGCCGAAGCCGAGCGGGCCGGTCGCAAATCCGAAATACATCGCGGTGACCATCGCGCCAGTGGCTGAGCTCAGTGCGCCAGCCGGGACGGCCGCGGCGAGCAGACCGAGGCTTACGCCAGAGCCGATCGCGATTCCCATCATCACGTGGCGGGCGGTGAACCGCGCCGACTGACCACCGAGGAAGAAGGCACCGCCCGCCGCCGAGATGAAGGTGACAGCGGACACGGCGCCGTACTGCGCGTCGCTCATTTCCAGGTCCTCGATGACCAGCGGTGACACCGCAGCCAGGGTGTACAGCATCAGCGGGCCGACAGCCATACACAGGGGTAAGGACACCGCCAGCACAAGGGTGTCCCTGCGGCGGTCACCCCTCGAGATCCCGGCCACCGGCCTCCGTTCGCTATACGTACAATTGTTCGGTTTCGCGCCCGGTTGATAAAACCATGTGAGGCGGATCACGTCAACCCCGGCATGTGGCCGGAGCCAGCGGGGCGCTGCGGTAGCGTGCGCGCATGACGGAGAACGACAAGCCCATTTGGCCCCGTTGTGCTGTTTTGATTTGGCCCTGAACCGCCCCGGGTTTCCCGCTGCCTCCTTTTCGAGTCGAGGAGGATGGTTGTATGCCGAAGAAGATCGATCCCGCGGTCAGGGAGCGGGCGCTGCGGATGGTGGCCGAGCACCGCGGGGAGTACGCGTCGCTGACGGCGTGCTGTGACCAGGTGGGCCGCCGGTTGGGGCTGGGCAAGGAAACGGTCCGCAGGTGGGCTGTGCAGGCCGACATCGACGCCGGAGCACGCCCTGGAGTGAGTACCGAGCAGGGCGCCGAGATCAAGCGCCTCAGGGCCGAGAACCGGCGGCTGACCGAGGACCTGGAGATCATGCGTCGGGCCTCGATTTTCTTCGAGGGGGAGCTCGGCCCCCGCAACAGGTGATCTGCGAATTCATCGACCAGATGAGAGCCGAGGGGCACGGGGCCCGAGTCGATTTGCCGTGGTCTGCGCAAAGTGGGTCTGCAGATCGCCGCACGCACCTATCGGATGTGGACCTCACCCCGGGCGAGCGATAGCGACCAGGGTCGTCAGGGACGAAAGAGGTGGAGGACGTCATACGGCAGCTGGTGTGGAAGCCCGATGCGCAGGGACGCCGGAAGATGCGGTTAGCCGGGCTATACGGGCGCCGCAAAATGCTCGCCGAGGTGCGCCGGGCCTGGCTGGCCACAGCGAGTCCGGGCGCGGTGGACCGGGCGATGCGCACGCTCGGTCTTTCCGGGGTGGTCAGGGCCACGAAGGTGTACACGACCTCCCCAGGTTCGGACGCTGTGAGGGCGCCGGACCTGCTGGACCGTGACTTCACCTCAGATCGCCCGGACCGGGTGTGGGTCGCTGACTCCACTTACGTCCGAACGTGGGCCGGCTTCACCTACGTCGCGTTCATCGTCGACGTATTCGCCCAGCGCATCGTCGCCTGGAATGCAGCGACCACCATGGCCACGGACCTGGTGATGACCCCGCTGCGCATGGCGCTGGGGCAACGCGAACGCGAGGGGCACCCGGTCGAGCCAGAGTCGCTGATCAGCCACTCCGTGCGGGCAGTCAATATACATCTGTAGCGTTCACCGAACGCCTCGCCCTTGAGGGGATCGAGCCGTCGATCGGCAGCGTCGGCGACTACGATAACGCCCGCATGGAGGCGATTAACGGGCTATACAAGGCCGAGTGCATCCGCTCATCGATCTTCCATGACGGGCCGTACAAGACGCTCGCCGACGTCGAGTACGCGACCGCCGCATGGGTCGAGTGGTTCGGGCAATGACCGGCTCCACTCGAGCCTGGGCTACGTCCCGCCTGTCGAGTTCGAGCAGAGTTGCTATGCCGCTCTCAACCGAGAGCTTCAACCCACATAGGAGCAGCGGGAAACCTGGGGCGGTTCAGTCGCTGGTCCGCGGCCTGGGCGCCCTTGTCGCCGTTGGCGGAGTGGCTTAAGGCTTAGAGCAAGCGGCTTAGCTCCGTCGCGTGCTGCTGCATCACCGGGCGCAGTCGGTTGCGAAGATCGTCTGTGGTTGTACGCGATGTCGATGCACTGACCGAGATGGCTGCGACTACGCGTCCCGTCGCATCGCGCAACGGTACGGCGATTGAGAGCAGGCCCGGCTCGAGCTCCTCGTCACCGATGGCTATCCCGTCGGCTCGTGCGGTCTTGACGCGGTGCTCGATTGCCTCGGCGCTCACCGGGGTGTGAGGTGCGCGTTCGGGGAACGGCGCAGCTCTTAAGTAGTCAGCGAGCTCGTCCTCACTGAGTGCGCTCAGCAGAACCTGCCCTGTTGACGAGGCGTAGAGCGGGAGTCGAGTGCCGATGCGCACGCCGGTGTGCAGCAGGCGAGATCCCTCACTGCGCGCGATGAAGAGCGAGTTGTCACCGTCGCGCACTGCTAGCGATGCTGTCTCGTCGATCGCGTCGCGGATGGCAGTCAGGTGCGGCTGCGCGAGTTGGGGGAGGCTCGCCGATTCAGTGTATATCGAGCCGATCCGGAGCGTTCGTGGCGTGGGCGAGAAGAACTTGCCGTCGAAGGTCGTGTAGCCGACTTCGGTGAGCGTATTGAGGCAGCGCAACACCGTCGCGCGGCTGAGCCCCGTGACCCGCGCGGCGTCGCTGATCGTCAGCCTCGGCATGTCCTTGCCGAACGCCTCTAGGACGGCGAGGCCCTTTGCGAGACCGCCCATCGTTTCCCTCGGCATAAGGGTGTCCTTTCTTGACATGCGCGACTTCAGCGATTGTACTGAACGCGAATGTCCGGAAAGCATACATGTGTTCGTATAGCGAACACAACTCGGCGTCATCGAAGGAGAGCCTGAGTGAGTGAACCGAAGGGCACTGCTACCGCGGTGGAAAGTGATATGTCCGCCCGCCATTGGCCGGAGCGCCTCACTGATGTGCCGTACTGGGTATTCCAGGACGAGGATGTCTACCGAGCTGAACAGCGCAACATTTTCCACGGTCGAATGTGGAACTATCTCTGTCTCGAGGCGGAGCTCGCCGAGCCAGGCGACTTCTGCGCGACCTTCATCGGTGAGCAGCCCGTCCTGGTGACGCGTGACCACGACGGCGAAATCTACGCATTCGAGAATCGATGCGCTCACCGCGGTTCTCTGATCGCAATGGAGCACTACGGTAATGCTCAGGACTTCACCTGTGTCTACCACGCTTGGACCTACAACCTGCAGGGCGACCTGACCGGGGTCGCTTTCGAGGACGGAATCGGCGGAAAGGGCGGCATGGGGCCGGGCTTCTGCAAGGCCGCGCACAGTCCTCGCCGGCTTCGGCTCGCGAACGTTCACGGGCTCATCTTCGGCAGCCTCAACAATGATGTGCCGGAGATCGAGGAGTACCTCGGCCAGGAGATTCTCGATTCCATCGAGCGGGTGCTCGGCGGACGCAAGCCGGTCGTGCTCGGCCGTTTCACACAGACACTTCCAAACAACTGGAAGCTCTACATGGAGAACACCAAGGACTCCTACCACGCGAGTATCTTGCACTTGTTCTTCACGACGTTCGGCCTCAACAAGCTGAACCAGAAGGGCGGCATCATCGTCTCGCCTAACGGTGCCCATCACGTGAGCTGGTCCGCGATCAACCGTGAGGCTGAGGCTGATGGACACTACAAGGATCAGGGCATCCGGTCTGATGCTGAGTATCAGTTGGAGGACCCGTCGCTTGTCGACAGCTTTAGCGAGGTCGGCGACGACATCACCCTGCAGATCCTCTCTGTGGCCCCCGGTTTTGTGCTGCAGCAGATTCAAAACTCGATTGCGGTCCGCCAAGTGCTGCCCACCGGCGTCGACTCCACGAATCTGAACTGGACCCTTCTCGGCTTCGAGGGCGACTCTGAGGAACAGCAGCTAATCCGGATGAAGCAGTCCAACCTCGTCGGCCCGGCGGGCTTCGTCTCGATGGAGGACGGTGCGATCGGCGGCTTCGTGCAGCGCGGTATCGCGGGTGCGAGCACTGAGTTCGCCACTATGCAGATGGGCGGCGACGAGGCGGTCTCCAGCGAGAGTCGTGTTACCGAGGCCTCGATCCGGGGCTTCTGGAAGGCCTACCGAGAAGCGATGGGCTTCACGATCGGGAAGGACGAGTGATGGACACCTTCACGCTGATCAGCCGCGCCCAGGCCAGCTATGTGCGCGTTATCGACGATGGCCCGATCGAGGACTGGCCCGAGCACTTTACGGACGACGCCTTTTATAAGGTCACCACCGCCGACAATCACCGGCGCGGCCTACCCGCCGGCGTCATCTGGGCCAACAACAAGGCGATGCTGCGCGACAGGGTCTCGGCGCTCAAGGAAGCCAACATCTACGAGCCACACGCCTACCGGCATCTGCTCGGCCAGCCCGCGATCCTCTCTGAAGGTGGCGAGACCGTGTCGAGTGAGACGTCCTTCCTCGTCATTCGGATAACCGGCAACGGCCCGACCGACGTCTTCGCGAGCGGTCGCTACCTCGATGAATACTCGCTCGCTGGAGGCAAGGCGTTGCTGACCCGCCGGGTCGTTGTATGCGACAGTTCCCGCACCGACACGCTGCTGGTGCTTCCGCTATGACAGGCGCCAACCGGTTGCTCTTGAGCATTGGTGATCCGAATGGCAGCGGTGCCGACATCGCCGCCGCGGCCGTCGCCGAGCTCGGAGCCGCTGCTCCAGTCGTAGTCGGAGACCGACACGTCTTCGCTCCCTCAGCCGAGCGGCAGGGGCTCGCGGTGCGGGACGCTGTGCCGGGTGCGATCGCAGAACCAGGGGTGTGCGACTTCGTCGACACCGGGGCGCTGAAGCCCACCGACCTGGCTCCCGGAAAGGTGACTGCGGCCGCGGGCACAGCGACGATCGTATACGTGACCGAAGCGGTGCGCCTCGCGGCATCCGGAGACTATGCCGGAGTGGTGGCCTGCCCGCACTCGGAGACCGCGGTACACCAGGCCGGCATCAAATTCGCGGGTTACCCGCCGCTAGTCGCAGAGCTGACCGGCACGCCGGAGGATGAGGTGTTCCTCATGCTGATCGGTGGCGGGATGCGAATTGCGCATGTGACCTTGCACGAGCAGCTCTCGGAGTCGATTGCGAAGCTCACCCCGGACAGGGTGGTGACGGCCGGGGTTGCACTGAACACGGCGCTGCGCCGGATGGGCATCAAGATGCCCACGATCCAGGTGTTCGGTATCAACCCCCACGCAAGTGAGGGGGGCCTGTTCGGCGGCGACGACGCGCGGGTCACTGAGCCAGCAGTGGCGAAGCTGCGCGAACTCGGCATCGACGCGGTCGGCCCCACCGGGGCGGACGTCGTGCTCGGTGGAGCTCGTGAGGCCGACGGCTACCTTGCGATGTATCACGACCAGGGTCACATTCCGATCAAGACGGTCGCCGGACGCGATGTTGCGGCGGTGACGATCGGTGCCGGCGTCTCATTCTCAAGCGTTGGGCACGGGCCGGTGTTCGGCAAGGCAGGCCTCGGCACGGCGGACCCGAGTGCGGTGCTATCGGCGCTGCGCCTACTTGCCCCTTCGGGCCGGAAGGATTGACATGACCACCATCAGCATCAATCGCTCCGAGATTGCCTTCGAGTGCGCACCGGAGCAGACCGTTTTGGAAGCAGCCGAGAGCGCGGGCTGGGGGATCCCGTATTCGTGCCGCAAGGGCGTGTGCGACACATGCATCGGTACCCTGACGTCCGGCGAGCTCAACGTTCCGGGCACCGGCACCGTCTGCGGCCCGGCCGAGGTGCATATGTGTCGCGCGCGGCCGGTCGGAAACGTCGAGATTGCGCCGAAGCGGATCGAAGCGCGCACGGCGCCTAAGCGCAAGCGCCTCACCACCACCGTCTACCGCCGCCGTCAGGTCGCCCCGAGCGTCACGATCCTCGACCTGCGGTACCCGATCGGTCGGCGCACGCCGTTTCGGGCCGGTCAGTTCCTCAACGTGATCCTCGACGACGGCGACACCCGTTCGTATTCGCTCGCTAACTCGCCCCAGCACAACGACCTCGCGCAGCTGCACGTGCGTCACACGGCAGGCGGCGCATTCTCGGCACGGATACTGCAGCAGCTCCATTTCCACGACACTGTCGAGATCGAGGCGCCTTTCGGCGAGTTCTTCGTTGACGACTCGGATGGCCATGAGGAGGGCTTGATTTCCGAGGATCCGATCTTGCTGCTGGCCACAGGCACCGGATTCGCGCCGATGCGGTCGATCATCCTTGACCACATCGCGCGCCGGAAGACCCGCCCCGTCCACCTGTACTGGGGTGCACGGAGTCTCGAGGACGTCTATCAGATGGAGCTTGTCCGTGCTGTGGCCAAACGCTTCGACTGGTTCTCGTTTACCCCCGTTCTCTCCCGCCCCAATCGTGATTGGGGCGGTGCCACCGGATGGGTGCAGCAGGCCGCCATGAACGACCATCCGGACCTCACCGGCCATAGGGTGTACGCCTGCGGCAGCGAAACAATGGTCCACTCAGCCGCCGACGATCTCGCCCGCGACTGCGGGCTCGTCCCCGAACGATTCCACTCTGACGCCTTCGTCTCCGCACTTCCGAAATAGACGTTCGTCCGTTAGCCCCTGATCCGCCGGTGCCGCGATCCGTACTGCCTGCCAGCCACCGCCGGCGTGAAGGACTAGGGCGTTTTCGATATCGGCGGTGACTGCCTCGACGGTTTGCGATCACTGACCACCTGCGACCGCTGACCACGCTTGGAAGTTGCCATCTACACGGAAGCGACATCGATGTGACTTGAATGGAGGTCCGCACCGATAGCGGCGGCGGTCTCCAGCAGGTCAGGGACGAATTTTGTCAGCGGTGGGATGCCCGTGTCTCCAGTGGGGTGGTCGGCGATGTGGATACCTGCGATCACTGCACCGGCGCGGTCCCGGATGGGCGTGGCGATCGTGCTCAGGCCGGTATCGTCCTCGTTCGGGTCGTGCCGCTAGGGAGCGGCGGCGCCCGGGTCGTCGAGGACCTCGGCGCCGCCGGAGTGGAAGGTGTTCGTGTACTGACCGCTCCTGACGCGGTAGCGGCTCAGACTACCCCGATCGGTGCCGAGGCATGGGAGCCTCCTGAGGGGTCGACGGCGGAGGTGACGGAGTCGGCCGACATGGTGGTTCTGGTCGGAAGCGACCTGTCCGACGTACCCGAGGACGTGGTGCGTGTGGTCTGCGAGTCAGCCCGCAACGGTGGTGACCTGGTGGCGGCGGTACTCGTGGCACCCAGACACTGGGAATCGCCAGCGGGTGCGTCGGCGATGAGGACCCTCCGGCACGAGGTTGACATGTTGGTCCAGGTGCGGGGACCGAGGCTGCTCGCCGCCCTGGTGGATGTGCTTCGCGGGGGCACGCGGACGGTCGACGACGAGCCCCCGCAGGCAGAGGAAATCGAGGTGCACGCATGACCGGAGAAGATCCGGAATTCTTCGACGTGACGGTCCGTCAAGTCAGACTGGAGGCTGACGATGTGGTCTCCGTCGAGCTGGTGCCTGACGACGGCCTGCTGCCGCCCTACGAACCGGGTTCGCACATCGACATTATGCTGTCCTCCGGCCTGGTGCGCCAGTACAGCATCTGCAGTCCGCCCTCGGATCTGAGCTTCTACCGCATCGCCGTGCTCCGTGAGAAGAACAGCCGTGGCGGTTCCGAGGAGATCCACGAGACCGCTCTCGTGGGTAAGAGGCTGAAAATCCGCGGCCCGCGGAACCACTTCCGAATGGAGCCTGCATCTCGGTACCTGTTCATCGCGGGTGGGATCGGCATCACCCCAATGTTGGCGATGGTGATCCGTGCAGAGAGGGAGAAGTCGCCGTACGAACTGGTGTATATCGGACGCGACCTGGACTCGATGGCGTTCCGAGATCGATTCGCCACCGGTCCGCACGTCAGGGCGATTGTCACCTCCCTATCAGGGCGGCCGGACATCAACGAACTCATTGCGCAGGCGGGCGACGACGCGCTCATTTACGCGTGTGGCCCGGCCGGCCTGCTCACCGCGGTCGAACAGGCCTGCGCCAAGGCTGGTCGACTCGATCAACTGCGGTTCGAGAAGTTCGACTCCGATGGCGCAGCCGCCGCCGAGGCCGCTAGTGGTGACTCGTTTGAGGTGGAGCTGGCTCGTTCCGGCACAGTGCTCACAGTCGGCGAGGACCAGGGTCTGCTCGAGGTTATCGAGCCGCATTGTGAGGTGATGACCTCGTGCGAGGACGGATTTTGCGGCACGTGTGAGACCCGGGTCCTCGAGGGTGTCCCAGAGCACCATGACTCAATCCTCAGTGAGAAGGAGCGCGCGGCCAACAACACCATGATGGTCTGCGTCGGTCGATCGAAGAGCCCTCGGCTAGTGCTCGATCTGTGAGTTCACGGCCAGCTCGGCTCCGATCGCTCGCGTGGTCTGCAGGAGCTCGGGAAGGACCTCCTCGCGGAGTTGCCGTGAGGAGGTCCGGCCGACCGGTGTGGAGATGTTGACCGCGGCCACCGCCCGCCCATCCGCGTACACGGGGGCGGCTATAGAGCGCAGGGTCGGATCAAGTTCCTGGTCGGCGATCGCGAAGCCATCGACGCGCGCACGCTCGATATTGCCCTTGATCTCCTCCGGGAAGGATCGGGTGCCGCCGGCCACCCTCCCGGGGGTCAGGGTGCGCAGGTAGTCCTCGAGCTCTTCCGGAGGAAGATCCGCAAGCAGAACCCGCCCGCTCGACATGATGAACGCCGGAAGCCGGGTACCGACTGCGATATTGACCGTCATGAGACGACTGGCCTTCACGCGGTCGACATACACCACGGTGTCGCCATCCAAAATCGTCAGGGAGCAAGTGTCGCGCACCCGCTCGGCCAGTAGCGCCAGGTGCTGCCGCGCCAGAGCAGGCAGGCCGAGTCTGTCGAGGTAGAGATCGCCGAGCTCCATCAGTTTGGGCCGGAGCCAAAAGGTGGGGCCGTCGGTGGCCACGTAGCCGACGTGCTGCAGAGACAGCAAGAGGCGCCGAGCTGTGGCGCGTGTGGAATCCGTACGTTCCGCGACCGCGGCGAGTGAGAGTGGGATCCCGGCCTCGCTGAGTACCCGCAGAATCTCGATTCCTCTCGCCAGCGACGTCACCCTGTCGTCAGGCGCTATCACGATGACAGCATAGTGGGACCGGCCGAGACGACCGCGCGCGGTAGCCGGGCCATCCGAGCCCGTCGGGGCCAGACGCGTTCGAAGTTGGCCGCGAGGCCCCTGCCCGCCGCCGATGCGCAGCGTCTCCAGGCCCCATCGGGCATCGCGACGCTCGAGCTCTCCACACAGGGTGGTGAGGATCCGGCCGCCCGTCGCCCCGACGGGATGGCCCAGGGAGACACCCGAGCCGTGGGGGTTGACGTGCCGAGGACAACGTCGTCGATCAGGGACGCCTCGAGTCCGTTCCGGGTCACGAGTTCGCGGATCACGGTGGCGGCCAGCGCCTCCACAGGAACGTCTCTGAAGACCCCGCTGAACCGGTCGGCCGGTGTGCGGAGAGGGGAACATGTCACGGCGTCGGGCACAGGGGTCCTCTCGGGGCGGGGCGCGCGACGGGCGGCCGGGTCATCTGTTGACGGCAACGAGATCCGCGCCGATCGCCTCGGCGGTGGACAGAAGGGGTGGGACGAACTCCTCGATAAGTTGCTCGGATGTGTATCGCATCGCGTGCGTGGAGAGGTTGATGGCGGCGACGACCCGTTCCTCCGCGTCGCGGACGGGTGCCGCAAGCGACCGCAGCCCGGGTTCGAGCTCCTGATCGACCATGCACCAGCCCTGCTCGCGCACGCGGTCGATCGCCTCGCGAAGCGACTTCTCGTCGGCGAGTGTGGTGGGGAAGCGCGCCTTGAGCGGGGTGGTCCGAAAATACTCATCCAGTTGCTTGCTATCGAGGCCGGCGAGCAGGACTCGTCCCATCGATGTGGCATAGGCGGGGAAGCGGGTGCCGATGGTGATGCCGACGGTCATGATCTGGCTCACCTGGACACGACCGACGTAGACGATGTCGGACCGGTCGAGGATTGATACCGAGGACGATTCCCCGAGGCGATTACTCAGCCGCTTGAGGTGGGGCTGCGCGACATCCGGCAGCGACGCCGAGCTGAGAAAACTGTAGCCCAGGTCGAGGACTCGGGGGGTGAGCCGGAACGTCGGTCCGTCAGTGTCCAGGTAGCCCAACTCGACGAGCGTGAGCAGGAACCGCCGCGCGGTGGCCCGTGTGAGCCCGGTGTTACGTGCGACCTCGCTCAGCGTCTGTCGAGGATTGTCCGCGTCGAACGCACGGATTACCGCGAGACCGCGGGCCAGCGACTGGACATAGTCGGGGGAGGAAGCGCGCACGGCCTCCGCGTCGGGACTCGATCCGTCGGCAACCGACCGTTCGTCCGCGGTCACGTCGGCTTCGCGAGATCTGCGAGCGCCGCCTTGCCGAGCGCGAAGGCGTGGTTGCTCTTGGGCACCCCTGCATAGATCGCAGTGTGGAGCAGCACCTCAGCGATGAGGTCGGAGGGGACTCCCGCGCGGAGGGCCGCGCGGAGGTGCATGTCCAGCTCGCCGTCGTTACCCAGCGCGGTGAGGACGGCGATGGTGAGCAGTCGGCGCTGCGTCTCGTCGAGCCCCGGTCGGGTCCACACGTCCCCCCATGCGGTGCGGGTGATGAAGTCCTGGAACGGGGCCGTGAAGTCGGTAGTGCCCGCGACTGACCGGTCGACGTGGGCGTCACCGAGCACTTCCCGGCGGCGGCGCATACCGGCGTCATACGCGGCTGTCCGGTCGGCCATGTACGCCGTACTGCCGGAGGAGGAGAGGACGTGGTCGCGCAGCAGGGCGGTGACTCGCCCCGGCAGTTCCACGGTAGGCAAGTGGGCGGCGGGGGAGAGTATCTCCCAGCGGGCGTCCTCGATGCCGTCGGCGATCTCCCGGACGAGTTCCGGCGGCGTCGACGGATCCTGGTCGCCCGCCGCGACGAGTGCCGGGCACCCGATGCGGCCCAGGTCGGCGCGGAGGTCGAAGGCGGACAGGGCGTCACAGCACGCCGCGTAACTCTCACCATCGGTCGCCAGGACCATCTTGCGCAAGGTGGCGACGAGGCGTGGGTCCCGTTCGGTGAGGGCTGGGGTGATCCACCGGGCCACAACGGCGTCAACGACCGCACCGACCCCATCACGCTGAACTGTGGCCGTACGGTCGACCCAACCCTGTGGTTCGCCGAACCGCGCGGCCGTGCACAGAAGTGCGATGGATTGAATTCGGTCAGGATGGTGTACGGCCAGCCACTGCGCGACCGCGCCGCCCAGGGAGAGCCCGGCGACATGAAATCGGTCGACGTCGAGGAAATCGAGCAAAGTGAGGACGTCGCCGGCGAGGTCATTGACCGTGCAGGGCCCGGGGATTGCCGCGGAGTCCCCATGGCCCCGGTGGTCGATGGCGATCACCCGGAAGAGCTTGGACAACTCCCGGATCTGTTGCGACCACATCGAGCGGTCCGATCCGAGTGAACCCAGCAATACGAGAGTGGGTGTGTCGACGGTCATGTGCGACGGGTTATGTGCCTCGTGGGCCAGATCCGCGGTCGCAGAGCTGCTGGTCACCGGTGGCCTTCCTGGGGGTCGGGCTCGGAGATCGGCGTGAGCGTGGGCAGTAGACGATCGACGAGGTCGGTGGCGTGGCCGGTGTAACCGGCGGGATCGAGCAGCTCGGCGAGGCGATCAGCGCCGAGGTTCTCGACGAGGCGCGGATCGCGGTCGAGCCGCTTGGAGTTGCGGCACGCCTCGGTGACGAGGCCGCGGGCGTCCAAGACCTCCCGACCCAGAGCCACAACCACTCGCTCGGCGAGAAGCGCTCCTCCGGTCATGTTGAGGTTCTGTGCCATCGCCTCCGGGTGTACCACGAGGTCCTCGAGGGCGTCCGCCAGACGGGCGAGGGCACCCACGGTGAGGCGCTGCAGATCGGAGAGTGTCTCCCACTCCGCGTGCCAGGCGCCGGCAGCACGCTGGTGTTCGTGGGCGGCGGCCGCGTGCATGGTCGCGACGAGCCCCGGCGCTCGCATCGCCGCGGCACGGGCCTCGATCGCGGCCGTGGGGTTGCGTTTGTGTGGCATCGCCGACGAGCCGCCGCCGTCGCGGACGGAGAGTTCGCCGATCTCGGTGGCCGCGTGTCGGATGATGTCACCGGCCGCTTTCGCGGTCGCGCCGGCGGTCGCGCCGAGCGCGCCCGCGTAGAGCGTCAGCACCGTACGGTCGGTGTGCCATGGGGACACCGCACGGGGAAGGCCGAGCTCGTCGGCCAGTGCGTCGGCCAGCGCAAGGCCATGGGGATGGAGCGCGGCCAATGTACCCGCGGCACCCCCGAACTGGACCGGCACTCCGTGCGCTGCACGGACCGCTTCCGCGGCGGCGCGGCGGATCGAGGCGCCCCAGCCCGCCGCCACGAGTCCGAAGGTGGTGGGCAGCGCCTGCTGTCCGAGGGTGCGGGCGACGAGCGGGGTGTCCCGGTGCTCGTGGGCAATGGCCGCACAGGCGGCAACGGCGCGGTCCGCGTGTCCGGCAAGGTTCGTCGCGGTCCGGTGGACGAACAGCGCGACCGCCGAGTCCATGACGTCCTGGCTGGTGGCACCCACGTGGACCTCGGATGCTACTGCGTGGGGGTCGGTTTGCGTCACCTCCGCGCGCAGGGCGGACACGAGCGGGATTACCGGGTTGCCGCCGGAGACGGAGGCCGGGCCGAGGGTGGCGGGATCGGCGTCGGGGATCCGCCCAGGCTCGGCGGCCAGGGCGGTGAGGGCTTCGGCCGTCGCGGTCCCGACGAGCCCGGAGCGAGAGGCGGCGCGCGCGAGTGCGGCCTCGACCTCGACAAGAGCGCGCGTCCATGCCTCGTCGGAGTGGTCGACGCCGTTGGTCTGGCCGAAGACCGGGTCGAATAGTGGGCCGCGCGTTCCGGTCACAGGTCGAAGAACGGGGTTTCGGGACGTGCGGGCGAATCCTGCAGCTGCACGGTGAGGTGGTACGTTCCCCCGCTCCGCTCGGCCACCAGCAGTTCGCGGCGTTTCTCGGGGAGTGCCGCGAGGACCGGGTCGACGGCGTGAGCTTCGGTGTCCTCCGGAAAGTACAGGCGGGTCACCAGTCGCTTGAGGATGCCGCGTGCGAACACGCCCACCGCCAGGTGCGGGGCCTGGCTCCCGTCGGTCCCAGCGCCGACCGGCCCGGGCCGGACCGTGTCGATGGTGACGGTGCCGGTCTCATCGGCGAATACCCGGGCGAGGCCGGTGAAGCCCACGCCCCCGACGAGCGGGGTGTCGCGGACAAACCTGCCATGGGCATCAGCCTGCCAGGTCTCGATCATGGCGTCGGTGACCGGCGCACCTTCGCCGTCGAGCACAGTTATGGTCACGTGGATGTGGCCCTCGGTGCCGGGTTCAACGAGAGTGCGGGAGGCTGTCCAGTCAGGTTCGAGACCGATATGCACGTACGGACCGACGGTCTGGGAGGGCGTTAATCCGAAGCCGGCGTCATCCTGGTCGCGCGCCGTGAGCGCGGGGTAGCGCGGTGCCGCGGGGTTGGCGGTGTCGATCATCAGTGCTCCTGGCCATTCTCGAAGGGGGTCGCGTTGCGGCCGCGCAGGACGATGTCGAACTTGAACGCCGGGGCCCAGCCGGACTCGGTGGCGTCGTAGTCAAAAACGCTGATCATCCGTTCGCGGGCGCCGGCGGGCGCGGCGTTGAAAATGGGGTCTTGGAAGTAGAACGGGTCGTCCGGGAAGTACATCTGGGTGATGAGCCGTTCGGTGTAGGCGCGCCCGAACAGTGAGAAGTGGATGTGGGCGGGGCGCCAGGCGTTGTGGTGATTGCCCCAGGGATAGGCGCCGGGCTTAATCGTTAGGAACCGGTAGCGACCATGTTCATCGGTCACACAGCGACCGACGCCGTTGAAGTTCGGGTCGAGGGGGGCCGGCCACGAATCGTTCTTGTGGCGATACCGGCCCGCCGCGTTAGCTTGCCATACCTCGACGAGTGTCTCGGGAACCGGCTTGCCATCGCTGTCGAGGACGCGGCCGTGGACGATGATGCGCTGACCGATCGCCTCGCCGCTCCCGACCAGTGTGAGGTCGGCCTCGGACTCGGTGACCGCCGACCCGCAGAAGACCGGACCGGAGAGCTCCCCCATCCGCTGGGGGAGCAGGACGAGGTCGTTGCGCGGTGCCCGGAGTCTAGTGGTGCCGTACTCGGGAAAGGCGAGCGGTGGGTTTGCGTCGCGGTCGTCGACGTACCGGGCGGGGAGATGCAACATGACGTCCTCTCGATAGAAGCGACTTCTGCCGCGCGGCGGACGCAGAGACGAGGCGTCCTGACGTTGGAAAAGTGACTCAGATTACAACCTTCTATGAGTCGGAAGATTAGTCAGCCAACCCAATGTGCGCAAGTCGCACATCTGTACATTATGTGAACGCGCCCTACGGAGTAGGGCATGGCAAACAGAGTGTTTCGCTCGGCCACTTGAGAAAGAACGCGGATCGAACGGCGCCATTGTCGCTGTGGGCAGATCCGGACGGTCCGGCATCCCTGTCACCCTTAACCTCGATGCACCGATCCGCTTGAGCGTGGTGGGGCCGGCCTGATCGTGGCGGGCTGACGACTCGTGGGCAGGGGTGAGTTCCGGGCGTCTCATCCCGGTCGTCCACTTCGTTCTCGGTCGTGCCGCAGTCGCGGCGATGGTCAGCTGGCCGTTGCCGGTGGTGGTGTGTGCGTGGTCGTGAACAGGCGATCGAACGCGGTCTGCCAGGGCCAGGCCTCGGGCAGGTGAAGAGTGATGCGACGCGCGGACCGGGCGAGGCGTGCCGGCACCTGGATGAGGGTGCGGCGGATCGTCGCGGTCGTCGCCCTGGCGAGCCGACCCGCTCGGTCGGCGATCAGCCCGGCAGCGCGGGTGAGGTTGAACGCGATCACCGCGAGAACGAGCCAGGCGCTGTTCGCGGTGAACACCCCGGAGGGCAAGTGCGCGAGCGGCCCGCCCTTCAGATCGGCGTGGACCTGTTCGATGATCGCGTGCCCCCGATGGGTCTTGTCCGCCGCGACGGTGCCCATCGACTGCTTGTCGGTGGTGGTGAAGAACGCGTGGTGCCGGTAGACGTCGAACAGTGTCGGCTGCTCCACCTTGTTCGGGTTCAGGTCCGGGATCCGTCGCACCACCAGTCGCCCGTCGACCCGCTCGGCGATCTTCCGGGACCGGAACGCGGTGAAGGGCACTTCGGCGACCTCTGCCTTCGAGATCCACCGCCCGGTGGTCTCGTCGCGGATCGCGTTCGGGTACTCGATCATCTCCCACGCATCATCCGGAATGGTCGCGATCGCGGCTTTCACCGCAGGGTCCATCCGCACGGTCACCGACACGTCCGCGCCGGCCCCCAGCGCGGTGCCGATGGTGCCGTGCCCGTAGAACGCGGAGTCCGCCCGCAGCAACGGCCGAACACTGCTTCCGGGGTGCATGCGGCGGAGGGTGGCGAGAGCGTCGCCGACGATCCTGGCGGCGCCTTTCGGGGACCCGGTCTTCCCCTGCCGCAACCGCTGGCCGACGATCACCGGCGCCGAGGTGGAGGTGCTGGCGGTGGCGATGAGGGCGTTCAGACCGCGGACCCCGGAGTACCCGAACGACGCACCCTGCTTCTTGTATCCGTGGACCTCGATGATCGTGTCGTCCAGATCCACCATCACCCGCTCACCGCCCCGCGTCTGCAGTAGCGGCGCCCGGGCGGCCAGGCTCACATTCACTCGGGAGGCGACGGCGTCGAGCTGGCGGACGTGCCCGAACCGGAACTCCCGCAGGAACGAGCCGAGCGTCGACGGGGCGAACGTCCGGTCGAACAACCGGCCCATCCCGCCATGGCGCAGCACGTTCATGTCGCTGATCGAATCGGCGCCGGCCAGCATCCCCGCAACCAGCGCCATCACCTTGCTGCCGGCGTTCGAGCCCTTGTCGGTCGGGACGGTCAACCGACCCTGCGCCAGCTCGTCAAGCCCCGCATGCTGGGCGAGACGGAGCATCGGCACCAGGCCCGCGACCGACACGAGATTCGGATCATCGAACACCGCAGACACAGCGGCAGGAGCGTGCTTGAATTGCATCTACGAGATGCCTCTCGGATCGGAACAGTAGAACCCTTAGCAAGCTCTATTCTTCCTGGTCAGAGAGGCATTTCTGCGTCACGACGCCCGACCAAACCCCACCCCATCGGTGCATCGAGGCTTAGGGATCACCTTGTTTCCTGGGCCAGCGGCAGGCGGGGATCGGAAGAATCGAAGTCGGTCCAAGACGGGAGACTATGGTGAGGGGCGCGTCGTCCGGACCAACTGGGAGAACGATGATCAGGGAGCCGCGTAGCACGTTCGTGGGTCGCGCGCCCGAGTTGACGGCGCTCGCTCGCGTTCTGGATGCGGAACGGCTGATCACACTCACCGGTGTGGGCGGGGTGGGGAAGACACGACTGGCCTTTCGGGCCGCCGTCGACTGGGGGGCGCGCCGGAGCGCCTCAGTGTGGATCGTGCCGCTCGAGTCCGTGACCGATCCCGGGTTGCTCCCTTTGACAGTCCTGCGCGCGCTCGGTCTGAATGATCAATCGATGCGCGATCCGACGGAGACCCTCACCGAGTCGCTCATCGACGCCGAAGCGCTGATCGTGATCGACAACTGCGAGCACGTCATCGACAGCGCGGCCCGGTTCATCAACGAGTTGCTGGACAGCCTTCCGCAGCTGCGGATCCTCGCCACGAGCAGGCGTCCGCTGGAGTTGGTGGGCGAGCACCTCTTCCCCGTCCCACCCTTGTCGCTCGGAATCGGCCCGGACGAAGCATCCGATGCGCTGGATCTGCTCACGGCTCGTGCCCGCTCGGCGGGGTCCCCCCTGGATCTCTCGGCGGACGGCCGGCGAGCTGCCGTGGAGCTGTGCCGAGCGCTGGATGGACTCCCGCTGGCGATCGAGCTAGCCGCCACTCGGATGCGGACGATGACGGTGCACGATCTGAATGAACGGCTCTCCGCTCGCTTCTCCCTCCTGCAGAACGGCCCCCGGAACGCCGTGCAGCGGCAGCGCACGTTACGCGCGATGGTCGACTGGAGCTATGAGCTGTGCACGCCCTCTCAGCAGGAGCTGTGGGCTGCGCTGTCGGTGTTCTCCGGCAGCTTCGATCTGCCGGCTGCCGTCTCCGTCTCGAACCTCTCTGGCGCCGAGGCGGTGGACACGTTGGACCAGCTCGTCTCGCAGTCCGTCGTCCTCGCAGACCACGAATCCGCACGGTTCCGCATGTTGGAGACGATGCGCCAGTACGGGCGCGAGCGCGCGGAGGAATCAGGATCATGGCACCGGCTCGTCCGCGGCCACGTCGACAACGTGCGTCTGATGGCTGCCCATTCGCGCCGCGATTGGTGGGGACCCCGGCAGGCCGAGACCCTGACGCGCCTGCGGGCGCAGCAAGCCGACCTCCAGTCCGCCCTGACGGCGCTGAGCGCGGGCGACGATTCCGACCACCGCGACGTCGGAGCAGCGCTGGATCTATTCACCGATCTCCGCTACCACTGGGCGGTCGGCGGATTCGTGCGCGAGGGCCGCGAATGGGCCGAACGTCTCCTTGCACCCGCGGGCTCGCCCCCCGAAAAGCGTCTGCCTGCGCTCCTGACGGCAGCGTGGCTGTGTCTGCTCCAGGGCGACCTGGACGACGCGGAAGCTCACCTCTCCGAAGCGGAGCATCTCGTCGGCACCGGGGAAGGGATACGTGCCGACCGTGCGGCATCCATCGTCGAACTGCAGCGCTCCTGGGGTACGCACGCATTGTTCTCGGGCGACCCCGCGGCCGCTCAGACGCACTTCGAGAGTTCGATCAGCGCAGCCAAGGCCGCTGCCTTGCCCGCCGAAGCGCTGCTCGCCCAGTTCCAGCTGACGACGGCTCGCATCCACACCGGCCGCGCGGATGCTGCAGAGCCCGCCGAGGAGGCGATTCGGTTCGCGGAATCCATCGGGGAAATCTGGATGCGCTCTCACGCCCTCCTCGCCGTGTCCCTCGCCGCACTGATCCGGGGGGATCTCACCTACGCGGAGGAGACCACGCGTGCGGCACTCACGGTGGAGAGGGCCGTCGACGATCCGATCGGCACCTGCCTGATGCTCGAGGTGCTCGCGTGGATCCAGGCGCGACGGGGCGCGCACGAGCGTGCGGCGATGCTCCTGGGCACTGCGGCTTCACAGTGGCGGCGGATCGGCTCCGACATCACCTCACGTGGACCTCAGATCGCCGCCCACCATGATGCGTGCGTCAGGGCCATCCGTGAAGCTCTGGGGGCACGCAAGCTCGCGACGATGCTTCAGGAGGGCGCGCGGTTGACGCCGGCGGAGGCCGTCGATCTGTCGCCGGTGGGCATCAACGGCGGCACGACGACGCTCAGCGACCGCGAACGGGACGTCGCGGAGCGCGTGCACCGCGGCCTGACCAACCGCGAGATAGCCGGTGAACTGGTCCTCTCCATCCGCACCGTCGATACTCATGTCCAGCGGATCTTCTCGAAGCTCGGTGTCACGTCTCGCGCGCAGGTGGCCGCATGGTACGAGTCCCAACGTGGACCTCAGATCGCCGCCCACCATGATGCGTGCGTCAGGGCCATCCGTGAAGCTCTGGGGGCACGCAAGCTCGCGACGATGCTTCAGGAGGGCGCGCGGTTGACGCCGGCGGAGGCCGTCGATCTGTCGCCGGTGGGCATCAACGGCGGCACGACGACGCTCAGCGACCGCGAACGGGACGTCGCGGAGCGCGTGCACCGCGGCCTGACCAACCGCGAGATAGCCGGTGAACTGGTCCTCTCCATCCGCACCGTCGATACTCATGTCCAGCGGATCTTCTCGAAGCTCGGTGTCACGTCTCGCGCGCAGGTGGCCGCATGGTACGAGTCCCACGTCGGGTGACTCTCACTCGGATTCGGTAGTCCTACGGATAGTCGGATGCTGCGGGAGAGCGCATGCTGGTGGCGCGACGACGACGTCTCGCGTGTATCCGACACGAAAGAAGGTCGAAGATGACCGAGCAAGCCCGACCCCGATTGATTCTGGTCCACGGCGCATGGGTGGGTCCCTGGGAGTTCGGCGCCCTCGTCGATGTGCTGCACGATCGCGGTTGGATCATCGACACGGTCAGCTTGCCGTCCGTCGGGTCGACCGTCGGGATCGCCGACGACGCCGGAGCTGTCACCGCAGCTCTCGACGCCTCTCCCGAACCCGCCATCCTCGTCGCGCACTCCTATGGCGGCATCCCCGTGACGGAAGCGGGAGACCACCCGAACGTGGAACGCATCGTGTACGTCGCCGCCTTCGCCCTGGGCGAGGGCGAGAGCGTCCTCTCGACGAAGGGTGGGACACAGCCCGACTGGTGGGATGTCGCGGATGGCATGGTCTCGGTGGGACACAGTCGCGCCGAGCGGGTCGCGATGCTCGCCGCCGATCTTCCGCCCGAGGCCGCGCCGGTCGCCGAACAGCTCGCGGACGTGTTACGCCCGCACTCGTACCGCGCCCTCACCGAGCCCGTGACCCGCGTCGCGTGGCACACGAAGCCAGTGACCTACATCCTGACCGAGAACGATGCGATCATCCCTCCCCCCTTTCAGGAGGCGCTCGCCACTCGGTGTTCCGACGACGTGGTGCGGATCGCGCACGGTCACAGTCCCTTCGCCGAGGACCCGGTGGGCTTCGCCGATCTTCTCGAGCGCGTCGTGCTCGGCACGCGCCCCGAAGTGCTGACTCCGGGGGCCTGAGACCTCGCGGCCCGCGTGACGGGAGGTCCTACTCGTCCTCGCCGAACTCCACCAGCTCGGCCGCCCTCCGTAGCTGCTGGACGAGCCACTGCAGTGCGGCATCGTCGGACTTCGAGGGGTGCCAGTGCGCCGCCTCCACGAGAACGCTGGGCGCGATCGAGGTTTCGGCGATGACGAGGCCCAGCGAGGCGGCATAGCGATTCGCCGTCCGCTCCGGAACCCAGCCGACCCATCGGGTGCCGGCGACCGCGAACGGAACCGGCATGAAACCCTGCACGGTGACCGCTGTGCGGGGCACGATGCCCGCCGCGCTCAGCATGTCGTCGACGTGGGTGGAGACATGCGGACCGAAGACGGAGCGGACGTACGGGAGGCGACTCAGTGCCTCGAGCGACAGAGTTCCGTCTTCGAGGGCGGGGTTCGCCGCATCAACGATGCACACGAATCGGTCGGAGAACAGGGACGCACGCTTGCCGGGCACACCCCGACCCGTACCGACGATCGTGATGTCGCGGCGAAGGAGATCGATCGGCGAGACGACATCCGCGACGGGAAGGGCGTCGAACTCGACACGCGTGTGGGGCGCCTCACGGCGCAGCACCGAGAGGAGCGGGCTCGTGATCTCGGCGAGGACGTAGTCGGATAGGGGGTCAAGCGTGGTCATTGCTACCCCCGGCTGCTTCGCATCGTCGACCGGCCCATTGTATTCCTGCCTTCAGAACAGGCCCGCTCCGCCCGTGCGATGTGAAGCGTCATCGAATGTTGCGAAACCGCCGACCTGGTCTGCGCCGACTACGGTCTCAGTTCCATGAGACCGTCGAAGATGACATCCGGGATCCGTCAGTGCTGCCAGTGCGGGGCCGGGCTTAGCCTCGATGCACCGATCCGCTTGAGCGTGGTGGGGCCGGCCTGATCGTGGCGGGCTGACGACTCGTGGGCAGGGGTGAGTTCCGGGCGTCTCATCCCGGTCGTCCACTTCGTTCTCGGTCGTGCCGCAGTCGCGGCGATGGTCAGCTGGCCGTTGCCGGTGGTGGTGTGTGCGTGGTCGTGAACAGGCGATCGAACGCGGTCTGCCAGGGCCAGGCCTCGGGCAGGTGAAGAGTGATGCGACGCGCGGACCGGGCGAGGCGTGCCGGCACCTGGATGAGGGTGCGGCGGATCGTCGCGGTCGTCGCCCTGGCGAGCCGACCCGCTCGGTCGGCGATCAGCCCGGCAGCGCGGGTGAGGTTGAACGCGATCACCGCGAGAACGAGCCAGGCGCTGTTCGCGGTGAACACCCCGGAGGGCAAGTGCGCGAGCGGCCCGCCCTTCAGATCGGCGTGGACCTGTTCGATGATCGCGTGCCCCCGATGGGTCTTGTCCGCCGCGACGGTGCCCATCGACTGCTTGTCGGTGGTGGTGAAGAACGCGTGGTGCCGGTAGACGTCGAACAGTGTCGGCTGCTCCACCTTGTTCGGGTTCAGGTCCGGGATCCGTCGCACCACCAGTCGCCCGTCGACCCGCTCGGCGATCTTCCGGGACCGGAACGCGGTGAAGGGCACTTCGGCGACCTCTGCCTTCGAGATCCACCGCCCGGTGGTCTCGTCGCGGATCGCGTTCGGGTACTCGATCATCTCCCACGCATCATCCGGAATGGTCGCGATCGCGGCTTTCACCGCAGGGTCCATCCGCACGGTCACCGACACGTCCGCGCCGGCCCCCAGCGCGGTGCCGATGGTGCCGTGCCCGTAGAACGCGGAGTCCGCCCGCAGCAACGGCCGAACACTGCTTCCGGGGTGCATGCGGCGGAGGGTGGCGAGAGCGTCGCCGACGATCCTGGCGGCGCCTTTCGGGGACCCGGTCTTCCCCTGCCGCAACCGCTGGCCGACGATCACCGGCGCCGAGGTGGAGGTGCTGGCGGTGGCGATGAGGGCGTTCAGACCGCGGACCCCGGAGTACCCGAACGACGCACCCTGCTTCTTGTATCCGTGGACCTCGATGATCGTGTCGTCCAGATCCACCATCACCCGCTCACCGCCCCGCGTCTGCAGTAGCGGCGCCCGGGCGGCCAGGCTCACATTCACTCGGGAGGCGACGGCGTCGAGCTGGCGGACGTGCCCGAACCGGAACTCCCGCAGGAACGAGCCGAGCGTCGACGGGGCGAACGTCCGGTCGAACAACCGGCCCATCCCGCCATGGCGCAGCACGTTCATGTCGCTGATCGAATCGGCGCCGGCCAGCATCCCCGCAACCAGCGCCATCACCTTGCTGCCGGCGTTCGAGCCCTTGTCGGTCGGGACGGTCAACCGACCCTGCGCCAGCTCGTCAAGCCCCGCATGCTGGGCGAGACGGAGCATCGGCACCAGGCCCGCGACCGACACGAGATTCGGATCATCGAACACCGCAGACACAGCGGCAGGAGCGTGCTTGAATTGCATCTACGAGATGCCTCTCGGATCGGAACAGTAGAACCCTTAGCAAGCTCTATTCTTCCTGGTCAGAGAGGCATTTCTGCGTCACGACGCCCGACCAAACCCCACCCCATCGGTGCATCGAGGCTTAACGATGCGCTCCTCCAGTGGGGGCGAAGCGCCGGATCTCGCGACCCACCGCGTCCTTGTGGGGCCCGATCGGAGTGTCGCGCTTCAGAAACTCTCCGGTGAGTTTGAGGCGGGAACTCACGATGCAGGTCATCCGCGCCGAGCGAATGCGCTCCGGCGACGCCAGGACCACGTCTTCTACACTCCCGCCGGTGGTGGCCACACCGTCGGTGGCATCGAGGCGGGCGGCCTCGCCGAGAACTGCCTCGAGAAACCAGGCATATCGACGGCAGTTCGCTAGCCTTGCCGTCGCGATTGATCCAAGCTGGCAGGCCTCAAATGACGGCGTGCGCCACTGGCGTCGTTAGAGGAAATTGACGGTTGCCACAAATTGTACTTATGGGTGCCGGGTTTTGAGGTGTCGAGTTCCCGGCGCTGGCTGGGCCCAGAGCGTTTTGGGGCGCCCAGTTCACCTGCGCCAGCTCTGAGAGAAGGTCCGGGCAACTCGGGTAGGGGCCGAGTTTGCACAATCTACAACTCGGCATCGTTAGGTGGAAGGTCTGCGTATTAGATTCATGCGTATTCGAGTCGGCAGGCAGGGGCCGTCCCTGGCCGTTGTTCCGAGCGGGTTCTCCCGCAGGGGGAGGCCGGATCACAACGTGCGGCCGGTACGGTTTGCGTGCCGGGTTGGCGGTATCGCGTTAGGGGATCCTCAATCGGAACCAGTCCGCAGATTGCTCAGCCGACCCGCGACCCAGGGCGAGGAGCAAGGAGGGGGCCGGAGCCCCCTCCTTGCTGGTTAGCAGCCGCAGCCGCAGAGTTCTGGCGGGCACATCGGGTCTTCGCAGCAGTCGTGCATCTCAGTTCACCTCCTTCTTTGTTTCAAGCCAAGTTCCTGGGGTCGGGGGTGGGCAATTCTCGGCAGGCAAGGCTGTGAGCATGGTCGTCATCTCGGTTCGCAGAGTTTTCAGACGTTTAATTTCTGCATCGAGTTCGGTCAACCGGCGGGTGAGTAGGTCTCCTGCCGGTTCACACGGACAGGCTCCTGTGTCTCTGACGGAGAGGAGGTCACGGATGTCGTCGAGCTTGAGGCCTAGCCGCTGTGCCCCCTGGATGAAGCGCAGACGATCCACCGCTTGCGTGCTGTAGATCCGATAGCCCGACGGGGTGCGGGCTGGGGGCGGTAGTAAGTCAACTCTCTCGTAGTAGCGGATCGTGTCCGGGCTGAGGCCGACGACGTTGGCGAGCTCTCCGATCCGCATGTAGCTCGTCATTGCCTGGCTTGTCATGACCTCACGGTAGACCTTGGAGTGCACTTCAAGGTCAAGCGCCGGGATCAGGAGTCTTCCCGTCAGCCTCAGCTAGTGCTCCATGTGGTTTGGTACCACCCAGCTCGTCGGCCGGATTTTGCTCGTCGACGGCGACTCCAGCGTTCGTCCGGACCCCATTCGGGAAACAGCGGAAACGCGTAACGTTGCCTGTTTTCGGATGCTGTGGACCCGAGTGTCTCCACGGCGGACGATTGCGCGACGCTACGGGGTATCCGTTGGGCGGGGGAGGGATCGGCCGACGTAGCGGGCCCAGGGTTCGGCTGTTTTGCTGGCGTGGCGGAAGGCGACTTGGTGGCTGTAGCCGAGGGCGTCGGCCACGAGTGAGGGCGGGCATTCGACGACGAGCTCGGCCAGGGCTCGGTTGCGTGCTCCGCGCAGGTTGATGCCCAGGCCGCGGAGTCGGTTTGCGACGGTGGTGGGGTGGAGGTGTCGTCCGGCGAGCGTGCCGGGCAGTAGCCAGGGGTTGTCACCGCCGGCGCCGGTGCGCAGGTTCGGGCGAGTGGCCAGGTGGGTGCGCAGGAGGCCGGCGAAGGGTTCGGGCACGTCGGTGGGGCGTAGGCCGAGTGCGATGGTCATCCCGTCTGCCTGGTCGGTGACGTCGGAGACTTGCAGGGTGACGATTCTGGTGATCGGACGGGCGTAGAGGAGCAGGAGTGTGCCGGCGACGCGGTAGGGCAGTGTCTCGCTGTTGCCGGTGAGGAGTTCGTGGATCCACGCGATCCGCTGGTCTTGAGTCAACGACGGGCTGCTGCGGGCGGCACGGTGCCCAACGGTGACGGTGGTGTTGAGGCGGGTGCGTGCGGCGACGACGAAGAAGGTCCGGATCAGTTGTCGGGTACTGGGTCCGGTGGCGAGCCACTCGTCGATGTCGGGCTGGGTGCAGGTTGCGGCAGTGCGCCCATAGGTGGTGTGCAGCCAGCTCAGGAACTTGATGGTCTCGGTGATCTCTTGCTTCGCCGAATGGATCGGTGCCCGGGTGGGCGTCCCGTCGGCGGCTTTGGCTCGGATGCGGCGCAGGTGATGCCAGGTCGCGAAGTGATGGACGGGCTGGCGGACCTCGTCGGGCAGGCCGTCGAGCTTCGTGGCGATCCACTGTTCGAACCGCGGCAAGTAGGGATCCCGTGTGGGTAGGAGGTCGTGGTGCTGTAGCAGTGCACGAACGTGTTCGGCCGGTTTGCCGCCGACGGCGTCGAATCCGTCGTGGGTGCAGGGGATTGAGCCGTCGCCGAGTCCGGTGAGCAGGGTTTTCACTTTGGGTGAGCGTTTCCAGGTGATGATCGATTCGGGTCGGTCGGCGGCGCACAGGGCGTCGACGAGACCGGCCAGTGTGGGATCGCTGGGGGCACTGCCGAGCAGGGCGTGAAGGTCCTCGCGCAGGACGCAGCGGACACAGAGGTTGCCGCGGTGATGGCCTGCTTCGGCGCCGCAGCGCTGGCAGTGGAAGTCGACGTCGATGCCGGCGCAGGTGCCGCAGACCGGTTCGCCGTCGGCGCCTGGAGGGCCGGGCAGGAGCCGGTCCTGTCGGCAGTTCGGGCAGGTGCCGTGGGTGTGGATCGCGGTGTTGTAGCAGGTGAAGCACAGTCGCCCCTCTGGCCAACGCGCTGCCAGGCGGGGGATGTTGCGGCCACACCGGGCACAGGGGTCATCTCGGGTACTGGTGGCGCGTGGTCGGCCGCGGCGGGTGGAACGAGGCGACAGGCCGTCAGGGGTCGGGTTCATTGGTCGTCCTCCTCGCGGGCGGGGCTATTCGTCGAGGATGTTGGCGCGGCGTGGGCGGACGGACCGGTCGAGGTCGACGACATTCGCTGCCGGGGTGGTGCCGGTTTTGCGGGCGCGTGCATCAGCAGCGGTGACGGTGAGCAGGTCGTCGGGTCCGCAGTTGAAGATGTCGCACAGGGCGGCTACGACCTGCAGGGAGATGCGTTCGGGGCGCTGGGTAACCAGTCGGTAGACCTGCGGCCGGGACAGGGTGATGTCGCGTTCGGCCAGGTGCGGGATCAGTTCGGTGGTGTTGTGCATGCCGCGTGCGGCCATGAGCTCGGCCAGACGCCAGCGGTAGTCGACGGTGCGCTTCATGATGGTCCGCTCCGATCGTCGGGTGACAGTGCTTGATTCATCGTGCGGTCGAGCGCGGCGCGGAGGGTGGAGCGCCGGAACTCATCGGAGGTGAACTGGTAGATCCCGGTGGTCGAGGCGTACTCGTGGCCCATCTGGTCCTGGACGAACCGGGGATCCCATCCCGCTTCCAGCAGGTGAGTGGCGTACGAGCGACGGAAGGAATGGATATCGAGACCATCGGAGAATCCGAGTTCGTCGCAGTACCGGCGTAGCCGACGCAGCAAGGTCGATTCCACGACGAGTCCGCCACGTTCACTACAGAACAGCTCGAGGCCGTCGGGGGCGCCGCGGCCATTGGCCAGCCAGTCTTCGAGGATGCTTGGAGTCCAGCGCCATACGGTCAACACGCTGCGGGGCCGAAAGGGAGAGGCGCGTCGGGATTTTCCGTAGCGGACCTTGCAGAGGCCGAAGGCCCCGAATTCGCGGGCGTGGGGATTGCGGGCGAAGTCGACGGTTTGCAGGTGGCGCAACTCGTTGAATCGCAGACCGTAGCCGTAGGCGATCTTCATCATGACCGCGTCCCGGTAGGCGGGCTGCCAGCCTTTCCGCCCGGAGGCGCCAGCGCGTGCGACTTCGTTGTCGGCGTGCTCAAACAGTGCATCGAGTTCCTCGCGAGTGTAGGGCCGCTTTGTGGCCCGCCCGTCGTAGGCCTGCACGTGTGGTGCGGTGTTCCAGTCGAAGAACACCTGCGCCGGATGGGTGCCGAAGTGCTGCTCGCACACCCGATCCCAGCCGTAATCCGGATTGGCGATGTAGCTGGTGAACGCCCGCAGTGCGCAGTGGTAGCCGCGAAGAGTGGAGTGGGCGACGTGTTTGACCGTACGGAGATCGGCGGAGAATTCCTCGACCATCGCCGGGGTCCAGTGCCACGGCTCCGCATTGACGTGGTCGACGAACCGCTGCACCAGGCGCAGTCGCTGTTCGATCGTGTTGAACTGCAGATTTCGGGATAGCTGCTGGTTGCGCCAGCCCTCCAGCATCAGCCGGAGCACCTGCTCGGCGGGCCGAAGCACCGGCAGCGACGGCGCCATATGGACCCGTCCGGAGCCATCCAGTCGCATCGCTAAACCCCAAACCACGACGTCTCATCTGATGAATCAATGATACAACCGATGAGCCTTCACGGGAACCCCTGCAGGTCAACGACGTGCCAAAGATCGTCTTTCGGCCTCATTGAGGCCCAGTGCCCGGGCCGGAAAGCAGTGGTGGCAGCGCCCGAGAGTGGGTGACTTCGCAGGTCGGGGCAGGGATCGGTGCCGGACGCGAAGGAGGAGCTGGAAATGCGAGGGGCGATTCATCTGATGCAATACGCAGATTTTTAGTTTACATAACGAAGGTTATCGGCACTGCGTTGACCTGCGAATACGCGCGCAAACCCACGAACTCCTGCTGGCGTCGCGGCAGTCTCCATCCGCGACGAGAGCTTGTGAAGTCACGCTAGGCGTGCCCGATCCGAGTGATATGTGAGCGTCGTGAGACGTCATCTGATATTAAGAACGGACGCTCAGGTGAACCTCCTCAACGTCTTATGTCGCCGACCTTGTCCCAGAGCGTCATCGTCCCAACGGGGATTTCACGTAGGTAGCAGAAAATTTCCGCAAGTGCGGCGTGTCTGGAGTGACAAAACGAGACAAGCTGACATGATCTGCGGCATGTCCGAATGTGTCCGTCGCCGCCGAGTGGGGCGCCCAGCGCTGCCCTACACGCCCGTGCAGATGAATCTCCGCGTGCACCCCAGCGTGCGCCGGTTCCTGCACGCCGAAGCGGAACGCCGAGGGCTCAACGCCAACACGTTGCTGATGGAAATCGTTGCGGACGCGATGGGAACGACAGTTGCTGACCTGACTGCCGCAGAGGCACAGGAAGAGGAGGGCACCCAGATCCAACGCAGCGCCTGATCGAGTAGATCGGCCCATACAAAAACGAAACCCCCGGCGTGCCGGCCAGGGGCTTCGAAATAAGTCACGTAGAGGAGAAGCGCCAACTTCTCGTTCCTCTACCTCCCCGAAGGGACACTCTTGCCTGAGTGGTCTCAGGGTAACCCACACCCTGAAAAAGGTTCAATCAAATCACCGCGTGTCGCGAGCGATTTCAGGACAGTCACCAAATGCTGCCCCCCTCAAACGCCGCAAACAAGTGATCTGCGTCTCGTACAACACCTCTTCGAGGTGTGTACTCGTACATGGTCACCGCGATCTCGTCTGCGTCTCGATCCGCAGAAGACACACAACTACCTAGCTACATCCTCAATTCCCGCCTTGGCGCCGACCGTCCCTTGGGCAACGCATCTTGCTGACAGGCAGGGGCGGTTCCGACTATTGGCTTTCGACTTCGACAGCAGTCGCCATGGGCCGGACGTAGCTACTACCGATGCTGACCGACTCTGCTCTGTTCTCGACCAGCTAGGTGTCCCCCATCTACGCACCACATCAGGCCCCTCGGGCGGACAGCATGTATGGCTGCGACTAGCGCACCAGGGCGCAGCCGCAGATCCAGTGCGGCAACTCGCCCACGCCCTGCGCCAGCACTATCCGAGCTTGGATCCATCTGCACTCAACAACCCTGCAACGGGGGCAGTGCGACCGCCTGGATCCCCTCACCGCCACGGGGGCCGCTCACTCCCCCATCTACGCGGCCCAGCTCTGGACGATACGTTGGCGCGCATGACCGTGGGGGCGCCCCCGGACGTGGTGCAGTGGCTCCTTGCACGACACCCACATGCTCACCCACCCGAACATAAGTACCGCCGCGCTGTCCGGATCATCGAAGACCCGGCCGGGCCTCGTCTAGACCGACCCCGACGACACCTGACAGCCCGTACTAAGTCATTGCTCGCCACCGATCCCCCACCGGGGAGCGATAGATCAGCGCTCGCCCACAGCATCCTGCTCGGTATGGCTACCTCCGGCCAGACCCTTTCCGACGTCGAAGCAGTGCTTGCATCAGCTCCCGGGCTCATCCGCCTACGTGAAGATCGGGACCGAGGGCGGGACGACACTGCTCGGCAATGGCGACGTGCCGTCGAAACAGCCGCCCAGTTCACCCCTGTAGTGCTCGATAAGCACGACTCGATCGATGATGAGCTCGTCCAGATTGAAGCTGCAGTGACAGCAGATCCCGCCCGCTGGGCACGTCCCGGCGGGGCAAGCGACGAACGCATCCTCCACGCGCTGATCGTTCTCGCGCGTACGGCACGCACGCGCACATTGGATATCGACGTGCGCAGATTGTCCGAGGCAGCCGGTATCGACGCGTCCACAGTCTCGCGCCGGCTCCGCGTACTAGCTGTAGAAGGCTGGGTCACGCGCATACGTCCAGGAGTTGGTACCCGTTCAGCCACCTGGAAAATCAATCTTCCCTCTTCGGCTGCAACACAAGGGGAACCCGCCCCCGGCTCTACTTCTGGTCTCTCATCTACTCTGCTTGCCCACCACACCCACGATGTTTGGCTCAACTATTCGGGTCTCGGTGCGGTAGCGGCTCGTATCCACTGGACAGTGCACAGATTCTGGAAAACTATTAGTTCCGCTCGCGGCAGAAGATCTCTTCCAACGTTAGTCGCTGAGCTTACTGGTTACACCACGAAGACAGTCGCGAAGACACTTCGCACACTGCACAAGTGGCGCCTCCTACCACCCCTTCCTACTTCGTCAATTGAGAACCGAATGAACGACGTGGCATCGACTCTTGGTGTGCGAGGGGCTGCAGCCCGGAAGTCATACCGTTACTTGGTGGATCGGGAGCTACATCGTTGGTGGCTTGAGGAACTCGAATGGAGGACTCGACGCGGAAAGAAACGGGGCGTCCCTGCCACTACGCCCAATAACCTCACTCTCCCAATCGAGGCAAGCGCACGTATGAGGTACGGACGATTCCCTACAACCTCGAAGGGCGGTGCTGACTATCGCTCAGCACGAGCGATAATTGCCGAATTGCTCACTGAGACAATTAGTTCGCAAGCTGCCTAAGTGGGGATTTGTCGCTGCAGAACGGGGTCGGGCTCCCCCCACGTCCTAATACTGCAGCCGCAGTTTGTGATGTCTTCGAGCGTAATGGCATAGGCGTGCTCGGGCCTGGTGAACGCGCCGCCATAACGACCAACGCCAGATGTGTGCGGGCGAATGACGGACCGGATGGACGATACGGTTGAAAAGTCGTCGTATCTCGTTGACAGAGAACGAAATCAGAGGCCGATGCCGGCCCTCGGGTAGTGAGCTCGGGGCGGCGGCACCCGGTTCGGAACCGGCTGTGCAGCCCCCTTTTCCATGCCGTGGCGCAGGATCGTCAGGAAGGCGGCCGCGGCCATCGACAAGGTGATGTGCCGGTACCAGGCGGAATAGCCACGCACCTGATAGTGATCGAGGCCGGTCTCGTTCTTCGCGGTCTGGAAGCATTCCTCGATCGCCCACCGGCTGCCGGCGACTCGAACGAGTTCGGCGAGCGAGGTGTCGGCTGGCCCGTAGCAGATGTAGTAGGCGATCTGCTCCGGGTCGGTGATCGACCGGCGGGCCAGCAGCCAATGACCCCGGCCCCGTTCACGCAACGGTCGGATGTCGACTGCGGCCCAGTGGTAAACGCGGGGTCCGTGGGCACCGTCGCCGCAACTCATGGCGTGCCAAGCTGATTCGTCGAGCTCAGCGATCACGGTGTGGGCGCGGCGGCGCTGCAGTCGCATCGTGACCACCATCTGCGATTTCGGTACCGCCAGCACGTGCGCCACCCCGCGCGATTCGAGCCACATCCGCAGGCGGCCGACCTGCCCGTAGGCCTCGTCGGCGGTGACCCATCCGAACGGGATATCGGCATCGATCGCTCGTTCGATCATTGACTGTGCCAGTTCGGGTTTCGTCGCGAATGTCACCTCGTCGTCGATACCTGCGTCCCGGCACCGCTGCCGGTCGTCGGTCCAGGCCTTCGGCAGATACAGCTCTCGGTCGATCAACGCCCGGCCCGTCGGCGACGCGTACGCCAGGAACACGCCGATCTGGGAATTCTCGATCCGCCCCGCGGTACCGGAGTACTGCCGGGCCACCCCGGCCGACGTGCTGCCCTTCTTCAGGAAACCCGTCTCGTCGACGATCAACACCCCGGCGTCGGCGTCGCCGATCGTCTCGACCACGATCTCGCGCACGTCATCACGCAGGCCGTCGCAGTCCCAGGCATAGAAGTTCAGCAGCCGCTGCATCCCGTCCGGGGTGGCCTCACCGGCCGCCTCGGCCAGCGTCCAACCGTTCTTGCGTTCGAGCTCACCGAGCAACCCACGGATATAGGCCACCATCCGCCGCCGCGACTCCACCCGGGAGAACCGCGGTGCGAACCGGCCACAGAACGCTGCGAACCCCGACGACCACTGCTGCACCTCCACCTGCACCACACAAGATCAACTACCAGACCGGATACCGGATTACAAACTGCGGCTGCAGTACTAACTGCTTGTTTCAAAATGGACCGAAGTCCGGTGCAGTTGAGTGGACCATTTGCGGTGACCGGTAGGCAAACATGGAAGAGCTGTCCTGCCGCGCCGCCGAAACGCGCCGGCTTGCCACCGGAGAGGACTGCTGGTTCCTTCCATGAAGCAGCACCGAGACTGTGGGACTCGTGAGGAGAGTCTTCCTTCTACCTGGGGTTACGCTTCGGTGAGTCTTATCAGTAATGTTGCTGAATGAACTACGGTGGAGGGGTGATCGGATACGCCCGAGTTGGTGATGCTCAGGACCAGGAAGAGCAGCGCAGGCAGCTCATCACCCTCGGGGTACGACCGGATCGCGTCCGATTCGACGCCGGGTTGCAAGGCACTCGCCACCGCCTGCCGAACCGTGACGCACTGTTCGACGAGCTGACGTCCGGCGACACCGTGGTCGTCACCGGACTCGAACGGCTCGTCCGTTCGGCCGCCGAACTCGGAGAGATCGCCACCATGATTCGCGACCGGAACGCCCGCTTGAATGTCGGCGGTACCGTCTATGACTCCGCAACCGAGGCCGGCCGAACCGCATTTGAATTGTTCACCAGTGTTTTTCCTGACTTCGAGGCCGGCATCTACGAGCTGCGTCTGGCCGGACCACGCGAACGAGCCAAGGCTGCAGGACGATACCCAGGCGGACAGTCGAAACTCACCGCTGAGCAACGACGCCAACTCTACGAGCTGTACATGTCCGGCAGCGAGACGGTTGCTCAGCTGCAAAAACGCTTCGGCCTCAGCCGATCCGGGGTTTATATGCAGATCCAACGTGAACGCGAGACTCAAACTCACCAGGCATCTTCGTAGTGTGTTCGTGGCTTAGTTGACCGCGACCGATCGTCGCCGCGAGGCTTAGCGATACTAGCGTGGTACTGGCCACGGTGGACCCGATGATCCTGATTCCCAACGGTTTTGAGGTCTTATGCCCTGAATATACACGCGATCCAGCTCAGCATAGCTGAGTAGGGCAGCAGCTTCATCGTCGAGCTGCTGCTGACGTCGAGGAGGAACGGCAATCGCGCAAGCGATCGCATCACCGGGACGCTCGAATGTTCCTAGGTCGGCCCCAGCCCAGAACACCTCCCAGATGATGATGATGACGACCGATGCGCACCTTCGTCCGACAGGTCATGGGGGCCGCCGCTCAGCTCGAACGTGGATTGATCGTCAAACGCCTGAAAGCAGGCCGACGGCACAAAGCCGAAAGCGGCGGATATGCCAAAGGATCGCCTCCCTATGGTCAACGTGCGATCGATGGGGAACTTGTCGAACACCCCGGAAGAGTCTGCTGTCCTGCAGCAAATGCATGCCTGGCCACCGAAGGCGCCGGGGTGCGAACAATCGCCCGGCGACTCAACGACGCTGGCATTCCCTCGAAGCGCGGCGGACGATGGCACCCATCGACCGGTTGCGCGGCTGATGGATCCAAATGCGCGAGTCGACTCTCGTCGACGCTCTGGGGCAGCACGCGCAGCCGATCGGGAGCAAGAACGCTTGGCTCGAGCGAGCCGGGGTTCTGGGGCGACTCTCCTGAGCGCACCACCTAAGGGGTAAACCCTGGTAGCAGGCTCAGTCGAGCCGTATCCGTTAATTCCTATATGAACCTTGAACGTTTCCTTCCGGAAGGCATCCGGGTTGAGAAAGGGTTCCTTCGATGGATTGAGCGAAACGCAGGAGCCATTTTTCGACGAATTGCTCCACCGCTTCGCTCACAAGCGCCGTGAATGGCACAGCTACCTGTTCGGTATGCATTACACGCTGTACGGCGAGCTGCGCGTCATAGTCGGACGGTAACCTGTCATACGGTTCGAGGCGGCGACTGTTCCGCAGATTATGAAACGCAGTTTCGAACCAGTAATATTCCCCTGGGGATTGCGCATCGCAATACCATAAGCAGTGTGCTCGCCCAGCCCAACGATTTTGTACATCCGTTCTTTCGACTGAAATGGAAGCAGCGCAAACGACGTCAAAGGGCTGGCTTTCGGGCCAAGACGAGATCTTCGGCTTGGTGATGGTTAGTTGAGCATTTTCGAAATAAATGCGAATCTCGTTCGAATTTTCTATTTTCTTCGTGCTGGGAAGTGTGCTGAGCTGCTCTACGATCGGACCGATGAACTCGTCGGCCATGTGGATTGCCGATGTAGCAAGCTCGTTTCGCTGCTCGGCCTTTGTTTGGGCTGTAGCTGCTGCCGCGTCGGCCGCGGCCTTCTTCTCGGCGGCCTCCCCGGTCAGTTTCTGGAGGAGCGATACTGCATTTGAAGAGGTGGGACTGCTGATGGGCTTCAGTCTCTCCAAGATTTTGCTTGGTGCCGGTCGCGCAGCAGGTGACTTAGCGAGCATCTCGAGGATCAGAGTTCGAAGTAGGGGTGATGCCCCGGCGGGTGAGGGTGGTTTTTGATTCCGGTGCTGATCGGAGAAATCAGGTCCTGAAAAGGGAAGTTCCCCCGTGACCAGCTGATATGCGACGACTCCTAATGAGTATACGTCAGACTTGATCGTTGCCGTTTCAAGGCGCCATCGCTCGGGTGCGAGCCATGGTTGCGAACCGTGGAACTTGTATGTCACCGTTTGCGTCGCTTGTTCAGCGTATCGGGCTATGCCAAAGTCGGTGAGGCACCAGGCGCCGTTGTAAAAAAGGATGTTTTGCGGCTTGATGTCCCGATGTACTACCGCGTTGCCCATATCCTGGAGCGCTGTGGCGATGTGGGTCAAGACGGCAACGGTATCAGCTTCAGAAAATAGGCCGACCTCATTTAATCGCTGATTTAGCGACGTTTCAGCTTTAGGCATTCTGAGCAGTAGTTCATTGGCGTTTTCGCCCACTTCGAGAATGGGCACGATGTTTCGGCAGTTCTCCAGATTTGTCGCTAAAAGATCGCGATTACCTCCGGTGAGCTTCTCGATTTTCTTGACGACCGCCCTCTCTTCTCCGCGGGCAACCTCAAGGACGGTGCTCATGCCAGGGGTGTCCCCGATGGGGCCGAGTATTTCCCACTGATCGGCGAGCTGGATGAATTCGGTCATATAAGGCATTTACCACAGGAGTCCGACATCAAGGGTGGTCGTTGTAGTGGCTTGAAGGCGCGCTCGTTCTTGTAGTCTAAGTAGCAATATTGCAAAATGGACACACTGAAAGCCGGCTGACAGGAAGGGGGCGCGGCATGGATGACGATCTGCATCGCGCTGCATGGGAGATGAACGCCGACGGTGCTGATTGGCACGCAATCGGGCAGGAACTCGGTTGCACGCCGGAAGCTGCCCGACTGCTGGCGCAACGCTACGAACGCGACACCGATGCCGAGGCCGCGAAGAGTCAGTTCTCGTTATTCGACCTGTAGGCCGCCCCGGTGCCTAACACGAGCTGACGAAGGGGATGTGTGTGAGCTTTGTTGTGGTTCTGATGCTGTTCAACCTGCTGGCCACGGTGAGTGCGATCGTGTGTGCAACGCGCTCGTATCGCCGCTACGGCAGCACTGGGCGAGTGGTGCTCGCTGGACTCGGGGGGCTGATGATTTTGCCGCTGCTGTTCGTTCTGGCGACCGTGGTGGCCACTCCTCGCGCCACCCGGTTGCCGTAGCGAATGACACTACAGAAATCGGTAAAAGCCCAGGTTGAACGTGGTTTTTAGGATATTACTGTAGTAATATCAACCTCGTGAAACCCTCCGCGTGGGAGGGAACTACGCCCGAAAAGGCGCAGTCGAGGAGGTCGCGTGGCAGGCGAAAACGCCCAGCAGGGTGCATTCGGTTCCGAGGATCAGGGAGGACAGGGCAGTGGCACAGAGCGAGGAATTCACGACACAGGTCGAGGGGATCGACCTGACGATCGCGGCCGAGACCAGGCGGATTCTGGTCGAGTGGCTGGGCGTCGAACCAGCGACCGAGCAGGAGCGGATCGACCGGGAGGCCCTGCGTCTGCAGCAGCTGACCGAGGACGCGGCCGAACAGTTCGAGCAGGCGAACCCGCCGATGCCGGGCGCGACGTACCAGGACGCGGTGCAGGCCAAGGAAACGGCATGGCGGGCAGCACGGGAGATGGTGCTGGAGAACGAGCTGTATCCGCAGGTGACCCCCGAGATCCGGAAGGACTGGGAGCAGTTCGAGGAGTGGGCCGAGCAGGAACTCGACAAGGACTGGGAAGCAGCCCGGACAGCGCAGGACCCGGATCGCTGGCGGACACGGAACGTGAAGCCGAACCCGACGGCAATTCGCGTGGTGGAACGAGTGTGGCTGGACAGGCCGGGTTGGTTCCGAACGTTGGCGAAGTCTCTGATCGCACAGCGGATCGAGGACAACCAGCCGGTGCCGATGACCTCCCGCGACCGGTTGGCCGACGAGCTGACGGAGCTGATCGAGGACGAAATGCGGCGCAACCCGCCGGAGGACCCGGATCTGCCGTTCTGATCCAGGCGCAGTGGGCGCAGGCCCGTGACCAGCTCGTCGAGCTGGAAACGCAGGGTGAGAAGCTCGGTGATCTTCTCACCAAGGCCAAGAACGCCCTGGCGACCGCACAGGAACGCGGTCTCGACCGTGGCATCGAGACCAACAGTCAGCGCGTCACCACGCTGGCCGAACGGCTCGACCGTCTGCGTGGACGCTGGCGTGAGCTGCGGGCGCAGGAGAACCAGCTGCGCACCGAGCTGCACACCTGGGGCATCGACCCGGAGCCCGTCCCCAAGCAGACGGTGCGCGAGGTCGCCGCCGCACAGCCGGCCTGGCGGGAGCATCCCGCGACCGAGCGGCAACTGCGCACCATCGAGCGTCTGGCAGCGGAGACGAACGTGCCGTTCGTCCTCGACGAGGGCATCACCAAAGGCCAAGCCCACGATCTGATCGCGTCGATGCTGGCCGGCAACCTGCCCAACGCCCAATTCACCGACCGCCCCGCAGGGCCGATGTTCATCCCGGCCGCGACACCGGCCGAGCCGGCCACACCACCCACCCCAGCCGCTGCCGAGGCATCCCAGGACGAAGAACCGCAGGTCGAGCAGCCTCAGCAACCGCGACCGCGGATCGACCCCCTGGCCGAGGTCGAGCGCCGGTTGCTCGAACGCCTCGCCGAACCGGACACCGAGGCCGACGCTGCCGCCAACCCCCAGGTCAACACCGCAGCGCAATTCCTGTCGTGGGCAGACGGGCATTTCACGGTCAAGGCTCAGATCACCCTCGCGGACTTGATGGCCGACCGCGACGTGCTGACCGACGAGCAGTTCCTGGTGTGCCGGGCGATCCTGTCCGACCCGAAACGCTGGGGCGAGCTCGGGCACCGGGCTGCCGGGGCGTACTGGCAGGCCCGCACCGGCGAGCCGGTGCAGCACCCCGTCACCGCTGAAACCGTCGACGCGATCGTCGACGCCCGCGCCAGCGAGGACCGTGCTGTCGCCGAGGACTTCCTCGACACCACCCAGGCCGTGCTCGACAGCCAGGAGCCGGCCGAACCCGCCACCGCCGAGCAGCGCAATAAGCAGGTCGAGGCGATCCAGGACGGGATCGACCAGGCCGCCACGGTCGAAGTCGATCAGTGGTGGGCACGAGGCCGCGCCGCCTACGACCCGGCCGATCCGCTGACGCTGCCGCAGCCGGACATCGATCCGCAGATCGCCGCCGCGATCGGCAAGGTGCGCAGCCGCAAGGGCCGCGATGAGATCCGCCACCAGTGGTTCGGCGGTGTCGAACAGGCACGTCGCGAGGCCACCGCCGGCGAACGGCAGGCCCTGATCGCCGAGGTCGCCGTCGATCCTCGGCTGATCGCCCAGGTCGAGGGCCGGCGCTCGGACTACCTGCCGGCCGTGACCCGTTCCGAGGTCAAGAGCCTGATCGCCGAGGCCGCCCGCGAGGCGCCCCTGCTGCGCCAGGCCGCAGCGAAGGTACTGCTCGAGCACCGGTTGCCGGACGAGCTGTACGAGCGGGCCTACGCCGAATGGGAGCGTGTGCACGGTCCCGAGCTGACCTGGGATCAGGGCACCGCCGCGCAGTGGACGGCGTGGATGACCATGCACGCCAGACGGGACCCGCTGCTCGGATCGTGGGTCGGGCTGCCGATGTACTCGCGCACCCCGATCCTCGAGATCGGTATCGAGACCGCCTTCGAGGTGATGGCCGAAGAGCGCCCCGATCTGATCGCCGCCACCTCGGACATTCCCACCGAGCGTCTCGCTGCGGAGATGCGCGGGAACATCATCCCGAATCTGCCCGCACCCGACCCGTCGGAGTTGTCCGCCCAGTTCCGGGACGGGGCGGCGTACTGCGCCCTGACGTTGAAGGACCGCCCGAACAGCAAGGTCACCTACTTCCCGATCCGGGGCTGGGACTACACCCTCGGCGGCGATAGCAGCTCCGTGACCTGCGGCCGCAACGCCCGGGCGGCAATCGGTGCGCTGCTCGAGGCACGCAACATCGCGCTCCCGGAGTGGATCGAGCGGGCCTACCGGCCCTACGCCCACGCCCGCGCCACCGTGCTGACCAGGGCGATCGCCTACGCCCGCAACAACGAGTTCTACCACGCTGCCGCCGGTGCGGACCTGCTGTGGCGCTACAGCCAATCCGGTTCCGCGGTTGCCGACCACGCACTCATCAAGGATGTGCGTCGGGGCATCATCGACCAGCTGCGCAGCGACTTCCCGGCCGAGACCGCCCTGCTCGACCGCTACGGCATCGACCTGGCCTGGACCCTCCAACACGATGTGGACCCGAGGGTTCTGCGCGACCTTCGGGCAGCGGGGGACGACCTCTACAGCCTCACCCCGGCCGATCTGACTTTCGCCGGGGCCGGAGATGTGGTCATCGGGGACCAGGACGGCCGGCACATCACCCTTAGCTTCTCGTGGGCGCGCAACAGCACCGAACGCATCACCTACGTCGATGATCAGCCCCGGCCCGAGCTGACCCTGCGTGATGCGATCGCCGAGGCCCGCGCCGTGCTTGCCGCCGAGCACGCCGGTGGACAGTTCGACGCCGACACCGCGACAGCGGTCCAGACCCAGGCCGACACCGCCGAGGCCGCCGAGGCCGAACCACAGGTCAATGAGGAGGCCGAACCACCGTCCCCCCGAGTCATAGCGCCTGCAATCGGCGACGCAGGCGCGGTGATCTTCGAAGAGGTCGACCCGGCTCCAACCGAGCCGTCGGCCCCGACCGGCACCGCCCCTGCCACCGACACGCCCGCGACCTCATGGGTGCTCACCGACCGCCTGACGGTCGGCCACATCAGCCCGACCACCGGCCCGACATCGACTGTAGAGACGACCACCGAGCCGGTCGCTACCACCTCGACAGACGAAGCGGCACAATCCGCCCCGGCGGTGGACACCGCCGAGCTGGTCGTTCCCGACACCGAGTACGGCGAGCCGCTGTCGAGTCCCCTCTGGCGCGACCGCAGTCGGTCTCTGGTCAAGGTCCGCAAGGAATCCGGCGCGTACGTATGGGTCTCCCGCGACACCGCCGCCCAGTACGCCGCCGCTGCCGGCATCGAACCGCAGCCCGCCACTGACCAGTCACAACGCGAAAGCGCCGCCGCGGCCGCGGCCATCACTCCCGAGATCGACCCCACGGCCACGGCCGAGACGGTGCCGCCCGAGACCGGTGCAGCGTCGACCCGCACTGACACCGAAGCCGAGGCCGATCAGAGCGCAGCGGTCCCCGAGCCCTCCGAGACCACGGTGGCCCGTCCTGCTGCCCCGGCCGTGGCAGTGCAGGACTTCGCCCTCGGAACCGAGGTGCTCGTCCCCAGCGGGGCGAAAGCACGGGCACGGGCGAACATCGCCGCTCTGCGTCTGGTGCAGCACCTCGACCAGCAGCAGCGACCGGCCACCGCCGACGAGCAGGCGGTGCTGGCGCAGTGGTCCGGCTGGGGAGCGATCCCGGAGGTCTTCGACAACCGAGCGAGGATCCTCGCGCAATGGGGCGACGAGCACGCCGAACTACTGGACCTGCTCGGAGACAAGGGCTTCGCCCAAGCGCGTCAGACCACCCTGAACGCGCACTACACCGACCCCGCGGTCGTCGCGGAACTGTGGCGGGCGGTGGCGCGGGCCGGGTTGCCCGAGGGTGCCGTGGTGCTCGAGCCGGGCTGCGGGGCCGGCCACTTCGTCGGCACCGCACCGGAGTCGGTGCGCATGGTCGGCGTCGAGATCGAGCCGATCAGCGCGAAGATCGCGCACTACCTGTATCCCTCGCAGCAGATCCGCAACCACGGCTTCGAGCGCAACTTCGCCCCCGAGAACACCTTCACCGCCGCGATCGGCAACGTCCCGTTCGGCAGGTTCGCGCCCGTCGACCCGATCCACAACGCGGACGGTCTGTCGATCCACAACCACTTCATCGCCAAATCGCTGGCGTTGACCGCTCCCGGTGGCTACGTCGCGGTGGTCACCTCGATGTTCACCTCCGATGCCCGCCGCGCCGAAGAACGCGCCGCGATCGTCGCCCAGGGGGATCTGATCGGGGCAGTGCGCCTGCCCACCGGGGCATTCGACCGGCAGGCCGGCACCGACGTGGTCACCGACGTGCTGGTGTTCCGCCGCCGCGACGACGGCGCCACCCCCACCGAGGACACTCTCGAATGGGCACAGCCCGCCGTCCAGGTCGAGGCGGTCGACGCCAAGACCGGCGAGGCCGCCCACACGTGGATCAACCCGTACTTCAAGAAGTACCCGCAGCGGGTGCTGGGCGCCCTGACTGTGGGCAACGGCATGTACACCGGGTCGTCGCTGCGCGTTGCCCCCACCACCACAAAGCCGTTGGCGACGCAGCTGCGCGAGCAGCTCGACCCGATCATCGACCAGGCCCGAGGGCGCGGACTCGGATTCACCGCCCCAGCCCCCGCTCCGGCGCAGGTCGAAGCGTTCACCACGCCGGGGCTGCGCACCGGAGCCGACCTCGATTCCAACGAGGTGCTGCCCGGTGCGATGCGCTTCAACGAGGCCGAGGACCGCTTCGAGCAGTTCACCCTCGGTCGCGGCTGGGCCGAGGCCGGCTGCCGCGGCAAGGGCCTGGCCGAGCAGTGGAAGGTCATCATCGGTCTCGGTGAGACGGTGATGGAGCTGGCCGAGGCCAGCCGCTCGCGCACCGCCACCGTCGCCGACCGCGACGTCATCCGCGCCCGCCTCGGTGGGCTCTACGACCGCTACATGGCCACATGGGGGCCGCTGAACCGCTTCAAGCTCACCGAACCGACCCCGCTGTCGGAAGACAAGATCGCCGCCCGCCTCGACAAGGCGATCGCCGAGTGGCGGATCAAGACCGGTCGCGAGGAGGCCCTCGCCGACGGGCTGGATCCGAAGGAGGCCGGCCCCTACACCGGGTCGATCCCCGACGAGGTGTACGAGGAGCTGTACGAGGAGGCGTCCGAGCAGCCGCAACCGCGCCGCTATTCCGCGCATCTGCAAGGCGCGATCGCCCGGGATCCACGCCTGGGCATGGTTCTCGCCATCGAGAACTTTCAGTCGAAGTTCGACGGCAGCGATGCGGTGGCGACCAAGACGGCGATCTTCACCGAGGACACCACCCCGTTCAAGGACAAGGCCGTCAGCGCCGACGATGTCGACGAAGCGCTGGCGATCAGCTTCGACGAGCTCGGACATATCTCCCCGCAGCGAGTCGCCGAGCTGCTGAACCTGCCGATCGAGGACGCACTTGAGCAGGCCCAAGGGAAGATCTATCCGTCCCTGCACGACGCCGATCGGTGGGAATTGGCCACCGTTGCCCTGTCCGGGCAGGTGCGCGACAAGCTGGCGCGGGCGACGATCAAAGCCGGCGACGATCCCCGCTACGCACCGCTGGTGAACGCGCTGACAGAGGTGGTGCCGCCGGATGTGGATCCCGCCGAGATCGGGGTGCGCATCGGCACGACCTGGGTGCCGATCGAGGACTACCGCGCGTTCCTGGTCGACGAGTTCGGGCTGCGCCCGGACCGGCTGACCGTCGAACACGATCAGGTCAGCGGAAACTGGCAGATCACCACCGATCAGCGCAGCCGCCACGAATTCTCCGGGGGCTACCCGGACAAGTACGGCAGTGCCCGGCTGCCGGGCGTGAAGATGGTCGAGCTGCTCGCCAACAACAAGCCGGTCCAGGTCAACAAGACCGGCGACGAGCTCGAACGCTCCCCGAAGCCGCGGTTCAACGTCAAGCTCACCGAACAGGCACAAGCCTCGGCCGCAGCCTTACAGGAGCGGTTCGAAAAGTGGCTGTGGGAGGACGGCGACCGCTATGTGCGCCTGGCCCGCATCTTCAACGAGCGCTACAACTCCTACGTCAAGCCGGTCCACGACGCGACCGGTAAGGCGTTTCCCGGTATGAACCCGAAGTACACGCCGTACGACTACCAGGCCGCCGCGGTCACACGGTTCCTGCACGACGAGACGATCCTGCTCGACCACGTGGTCGGGGCCGGCAAGACCTTGACGATCACCGCCTCGTGCATGGAAGCCAAACGACTCGGACAGATCCGCCAGCCCTGGATCGTGGTGCCCAATCACCTGCTCGGACAGTGGGCGGTCGAAGCCCGCGACGCCTACCCGAACGCGAACATCCTCGTCGCCGCCGACCTGGACGGGCGCGATGACCGGCAACGCTTCGTCGGGCAGAGCGCCGTTGGGGACTGGGACCTGGTGATCGTGCCGCAGTCGGTGTTCAGTCGCATCGCCATGCGCCGCGAAGCGCAGATCGAGTACCTCGAAGGTGAACTCGGTGAGCTGCGCGAGGCCCTCGACGCGGCCAACAGCCAAGGCGCGGAGTTCACGGTCAAGCAGATCGAGCAGGCGATCAAATCCACCGAAGCCAGGGTCGAGAAGATCATCGCGGCCAAGGCCACCGACGAAGGACTGACCTTCGAACAGTCCGGGGCCGACTTTTTGTTCATCGACGAGGCGCACGACTACAAGAACCTCACCCGTCCGTCCAACAGCGCAGATCTTGCGGTCACCAACGGCTCCCAGCGGGCCACCGACCTGGAGATGAAGGCCAAGCACCTGCGGGAGAAGGCCCGCGCCCTGGGCGCCGAGCAGGGGATGGCGCACGCGCCGGCCAAGGCGATCGCCTTCGCCACCGGCACTCCGATCAGCAATTCGCTGTCGGAAATCTGGGTGATGACCAAGTACCTGCGCCCGGACCTGCTGCACGAGGCCGGCCTGGGACGGATCGACAACTGGGCGGGCACCTTCGCCAAGCCGGTGTCGGTGCCGGAGATGAACACCACCGCCACCCGCATCCAGATGAAAACCCGCATGGCCGAATACGCCAACGTCCCGCAGCTGGTGGCGATGCTCGACCAGTTTCGGGACGTGGTGACCTCCGATTGGATCCCGGTGCGCCTGCCCGTCCTCGACGGCGGGACACCGAAGATCGTGGAATTCGACATGGGCCAGGACGCCATCGACGCGATGGCCGACCTCGATGTGCGCATGTCCCAGATTCAGGGCGATCGGATGGACCTGGACAACAGCCTCAAGATCGCCACCGACGGGCGGAATCTGACGATGTATCCGTCATTGGCGAACCTGGGCGCACCGGACCCGCAGCACAGTCGGGTCGAGCACGCCGCCGACCTGATCTGGCAGGTCCACCGCGACCACGCCGACCTGCACATCCCGGCCGACAAGTACGGCCCCGAGATGACCGGGGTGTTCCAGCTGGTGTTCTGCGACCGCGGCACCCCCAAGGCCGGAGCCGGCCCCAAGGCCCGCAATCTCTACACCGAGCTGCGCGACGCCCTGGTGGCCCGAGGGATGAAACCCGAGCACGTCGCCTTCATGCACGACTACGACAACCCCAAGGCCAAGGCCCGCCTGGTGCAAGCCTGCACCGACGGGCGGATCCGGGTGCTGCTCACCTCCACCAAGAAGGGCGGCACCGGCCTGAACGTCCAACGGGCACTCAAGCAAATGATCAACCTCGACCCGGCGTGGACCGCCGCGGACATGGAACAACGCCTCGGCCGCATCATCCGCCAGGGCAACGTCCACGAGACCGTCAGCGTGGTCAACATGGTCGCCCGCCGCTCCTACGACGCGATGATGTACCAGTACGTGGCACGCAAATCGAACTTCGTGGCGATGATCCGCAAGGCCGACGTGCCGCCCACCATGGAAGACCTCGGCGGGGACCTGACGGTCTCCTGGGCGCAGAGCAAGGCCGCCGCCACCGGTGATCCGGTCTTCGTCGAACAGGTCGAAGCCGACCAGAAGGTCGCCGAACTCGAAGCCCGCCGCGATGCCGTGCTCAATGCCAACGCGGCCCGCAACGCTGCGATCCGGGCACTGAGCCGGTCCATCACCGCCGACGAGAAACGGCTGCCCGAGGTCCGGGAGGTCGCCGGCAAGCTCGCAGCCTGGAGCGCCGTCGAGGACCGTGCCCGGAAGATGTGGGCCTTCCCCGACGGGACGATCCCCGACTCACAGACCGCGGAGCTGGCCGATGCCCTGCGAGGGTCGTTGATCCGGCTCAAAGACGAGGTGACCCGCAGCAGCGACGAGCAGGTCTTCGGTGTCATCGGCGGGGTGCCACTGACTCTGGGTTACAGCCAGACCCTCGGCCAGTTCTACGTCACCGTCGGTGAAGAAACCGCCTGGTACGAGCGGGATCGGTTCTTCAACGTCCTCGAACGTGCCAGCGGAGCGCAGGGGATGCTTTCGACGATCCGCAAGATCGCCGACCGCGCCGACCGGCACATCACCACCATCGAAGCGCGGATCGAACACAACCGCGGCCGGCTCGCGCAGGCCGAGGCCGAACCGGAACTCGACTTCACCGACACGGCCGAACTCGAGGCCGCGAAGCTGCGAGCCGAGGAACTGCGGCTCGAAGTCAACGCCCGCGAGAACTCTCCCGAGGCGTTGCGCCGAGTCCGCGAAGACCAGCAGCGACGAGCTGCGGACGGGCAGTACCCGCAGTGGACTCTGGATCTGAACCCGACCGATGCATGGGCCGAACACCGGAACATGAGCAAGGCCGAGCTCATCGCCTCGGTGCCCGAGCGCATGGCCGCAGCCCGGCAAGCATGGCTCGACGGCGCCGAGATGCGCGAGGCGAACCGCAAGGCCGATCCGTGGGTGGCCCTCGACGACACCGAAGCGATCTGGCAGTACGGCTTCGACTCGGGCAGCGGCCGGCCCGGCGCGCGAGTGTCCTGGGACGAGCGGCAATGGCACCTCGAAGCCTGGGACGGCGAGAGCGGTATCGACCGCGACGCGGTCAACACCCGAGGCGAAGCCTTCAGCCTCGGCAGCCGACTGGTCGACACGTTCGCCGCCGACCGGCAGATCCCCCGCGAAGCGATCCACCAGGCCAGCATCGAACGCCGCGAACGCCTCAACAGCGCCGCCGCCCCCACGGCGACAGGGTCGGTCGACGCGGTGGTCGAACCTACCGAAGCTGTGGCCGAACTCAACGGTGACGCGATCGTGGAGCCGACCGAGACGGTCGACATCGATGCCCCGGACGCCTTCGAACTCGACGAAACCCTCGCCCAAGGGTTGCAGGCCGCAGGGGATGTTCGTCCGCTGCGCACTTTCGACCCGCACAGCACCACAGGACAGCAGCGACACCCCGACCCGCTGCCGCAGTACGAAGCCGGATACGACGGCGGATACGAAGACGGTCGCGCCGTCTGAACTCGCCTTTAGGCTCGACATCACCGGTGGGGCAGAACCGGCCCCAAGGCTCTGCCCCACCGCCACCACCGACCAAGGGGAATCCGTGACACCACGCAAGACCGAATCCGAAGCCCGCGCCGCCCTCGCCGCAATGGAACCCATCATGGCGATCGAAGGCCGCCAGATGAGCGACGGCGACAAGGAATTATTGGTCGAGCTGATCCGGGGAACCAAAACGGTCGAAGAAGTCACCAAAATCATCGCCCGGGAGGCCGGATACGACATCGACTGAT